>SKRP01000025.1 GCA_007118445.1 Natronohydrobacter sp. | reverse complement strand
GGGCTGTCCACGACATTGGTGTCATCCAACCGCCCGCCAACCCCGACTTCCAGCAGCGTGTAATCGGCAGGCGTGCGGGCAAAGGCCTGAAGGGCCGCACAGGTGGTGATCTCGAAATAGGTGATCGCGTCCGTGCCATTGGCGGCCAGTGCTTCGTCCAGCAAGGCAGACAGCGCGGGTTCCGAGATCAGATCACCCGCCAGCCGGATACGTTCATGAAACCGCGCCAGATGCGGCGAAGTATAGGCGTGGACCCGCGCGCCGGTGGCTTCCAGCCCTGCGCGGATCATGGCCTGGGTCGAGCCCTTGCCATTGGTGCCTGCGATATGAATCACGGGGGGCAGTTTGCGTTCGGGATGATCAAGCGCGGCCAGCAGTCGCCAGACCCGATCCAGCGTCAGGTCGATGATCTTGGGGTGAAATTCCATCATCCGCGCCAGCAGCGCGTCGGACTGGGCGGACGTCATGGCTTGGGCTGCTCGGGGGCAGGCGGTACGACAGGCTCTGGCCGGGGCAGATCACCATAGACCACGGCATCCTGACCGGTCAGCATCCGCAGGATGGTGGCGATCTCGGCGCGGTGATGCTTGCGCGCAGTCACACGGTCGAGCATCCCGTGTTCGAGCAGATACTCAGCACGCTGGAAGCCTTCGGGCAGTTTCTCGCGGATGGTCTGTTCGATCACGCGCGGCCCTGCGAAACAGATCAGCGCGCCCGGTTCGGCGATCTGCACATCGCCCAGCATGGCGTAGCTTGCGGTCACGCCGCCGGTGGTCGGATGGGTCAGCACGACGATATAGGGCAGCCCGGCCTCGCGCAGCATGTCCACAGCGACTGTGGTGCGCGGCATCTGCATCAGCGACAGGATCCCCTCCTGCATCCGCGCGCCGCCCGCTGCCGAAAACAGCACCAGAGGCAGCTTGCGCGCAACCGCATGTTCGCAGGCGGCGATGATCGCATTGCCCACATACATGCCCATGGACCCGCCCATGAAGCTGAAATCCTGCGCCACGGCGACCAGTTTCGTGCGCAGCACCTCACCCTCGCCGACCAGCATCGCCTCTTTCTCGCCGGTCTGTTTCTGCGCAGATTTCATGCGTTCGGGATATTTCTTCTGGTCACGGAAATGCAAAGGGTCCGACAGCGGCTGCGGCACGAGGATCTCGCGATACATCCCGCCATCGAAGAAATTATGGAAGCGCTCGCGCGGGGTGATCCCCATATGATGGCCGCAGGAGGTGCAGACGCGCTGATTATCCGCCAATTCGCGGTGAAACAGCATCGTTCCGCATTCGGGGCATTTTTCCCACAGATTCTCGGGCATTTCGCGGCGCGAAAACAGCGAGTTGATCGTCGGGCGGACGTAATTGGTGATCCAGTTCATCAGCGCATCCCTGCAAGATTAGGGCCAGATAAGGCGAAGCGGGGCAAATTGCAATCAGCGCCCGCGCAGGGCAAAGCGACAGGCGGCCCAGACAAGAACCATGCCCAGAAGATCGATTGCGAGCAGCGGCAGGATCGCGTCCGTATCACTCACCGAGAAGGGCAGGCGGTAAAGGGCGAGGCCGTCCAGCGCCTCGCCCGTGGTGAAGATCAGGATTGCGAAGAAGTTATTGGCGAAATGCAGCCCCCAGGCCATGCCGATCGCGCCTGAACGCGCGGTCAGATCGGCCATGATCAGCCCGAAGAACCCGGTCACGAAGACCATCAGCCAGACCGAATCGCCCATCTCGGCGGGGGCGTAATGGACCAGCCCGAACACCACCGAGGGCAGCACCATCCAGACCCAGCGCGAGGCAAACCGCGCGGCGAGCTGCTGCTGCAGATAGCCGCGAAAGACCAGCTCTTCCGCCCCGGTCTGGATCAGCAAGCCTACCAGCGCGAGCGGCAGGAACAGCAGCCAGATACGCCATGGCGCGTTGGCGGTCAGATCGAGCGTGAAAAAAAACCAGACGATCCCCGGCAGGGCGAAAGCGGCGAAAATGCCAAGGCCCATGGCGAAATCGCGCAGCACGACCGCGCGGGGGCCGAACAGGCTGGCTACAGGGCGTTTGTGCAGCCAGCGGGTTGCGGCAAATGTGCCCAATGCCATGCCGGCGAAGGTCAGCAGAAGCAGGATCAATGCCCCCGGCGTGCTGCCCGTGCCGATGCTGGCCAGCGCCTGATCCAGATTGTCACTGCCCTGCACGACCCAGAGCGCGCCCCCCATGAGCGCCATCCAGCCGATATAGACCCCCATCAGCACAATCAATCCCAGCACCAGCCGCCAGAGCTGCGGGCGCAGGCGGGCCGGCGCGACGAAGCGGTCGAAAACGAGCGGGCTGAGCATCATGGGGCAGACCTCGGGGCAGGCAGGTGGTTTCGGCCCTTAGATAAGGTTCGGGGCCGGGCTTCAAGCGCCAAGCCGGGCATGGGCGTGACTTTGCCGCAGCGCCATGACAGGGTATGGCGGGAATCAGCACAGGGATGATCAGAGTGACTGGCGCCGTCGTCGTACTGGTGTTTCTCCTGCAGGTGGGGTTTGTCATCCGCGCGCTCTTGCGTGCCGGTCTGACCCCGGCTGCGCGGCTGGCCTGGGTGGCCGTGATCTCGGCCCTGCCTGGTCTGGGGATCGGGGCCTATTTCCTGTTCGGCGAGGTCCGCTTGCAGCGCGCCAATCGTGAGCGGATGCGCGAAGTGCGCAACCAGTTGCTGGCGGTGCAATCCAGGCGTCCCGAGCTTCCGCTGGCCGATCTTGGCCCTGCGCGCCCTGCATTTGCTGCGGGCCATGCGATCAGCGGGTTCAAGCCGCGCAGCGGCAATCGCCTGACGCTGCTGCCCGAGGGCGACGCGATGATGGAGGATGTGCTAGATGCCATCGAGGCGGCCCTGCATCACGTCCATGTCCTGTTCTATATCTGGCTGCCCGACACCACCGGCACCCGCATGGCCGACGCCCTGTGCCGCGCAGCGCGGCGCGGTGTGGCCTGCCGGGTGCTGGTCGATGACCACGGTGCGCGCCATCTGATCCGCTCGGCGCTGTGGCGGCAGATGGAGGGGGCCGGCGTCGCGCTGGAACGCGCGGCTCCGGTCGGCAACCCCTTCATCAGCCTGCTGTTTCAGCGCATCGATCTGCGCAATCACCGCAAGATCGTGGTGGTGGATAACCGCCTGTCCTGGATCGGCAGCCGCAATTGCGCTGATGCGGCCTTTGCCATCAAACGCCGTTATGCGCCATGGGTGGATATCCTGCTGCGTCTGGAAGGGCCCGCGGTGCGTCAGCAACAGGCCGTGTTCCTGCATGACTGGATGACGCATCATTCCGAGGATCTGAGCGCGCTCCTGCATGAGGACAGCCCCGCCCCGCAGGCCGGCCCTGTGACTGCTCAGGTGATCGCCTCGGGGCCGGATGATATCTACACCACCCCGTCAGATGTGCTGCGCGCGATGATCTATGGCGCGACAGACCGGCTGATCCTGACCACGCCTTACTATGTGCCTGATCACGCGCTGCATGTGGCGATCTGTTCGGCAGCGGAACGGGGGGTGCGGGTGCGGCTGATCCTGCCCGCGCGCAATGACAGCCGCATCGTCGGGGCGGCCAGCGAGAGCCTGTATCCTGATCTGCTGCGCGCTGGGGCCGAGATCTTCCTGTTCCGGCCCGGTCTGATTCATTCCAAGATCGTGACTGTCGACGGGGCGTTCGGGCTGATCGGCACGGCCAATCTGGACCATCGCAGTTTCGATCTGAATTACGAGAATGCGCTGCTGGTCAAATGCCCCGAGATCATGGCCGCGCTGGACGCACGCCAGCAAAGCTATGTCGCGCGCGCGGACCGGCTGGACCGCAGCACCGTTGCGAACTGGTCCACGCTGCGGCGATTGCGCAACAACACGGTCGCGCTGGCCAGCCCGCTGTTGTGACCGGACCGGGGTCAGTCATGCGTATGGGTGAGTTCCGGCACATCATCCTGACCGGCTGACCCGCGCCCCGACAGCGATGGGTTCTCGACAAAGAAGCGGTGGCAGTTGAACAGCTTGCGCGCATCCCCATCCAGGGGCAGGCGGCGCTGCGCAGGGCCTTCGGGACGGATGATCCAGCTCTGCGCCTCATCGGCCAGATTGGCGGCCATGATCTGGCTGACGATCTGCGCCTTGACCGTGGGGTTCAGGATCTCGACCAGCGTTTCCACGCGCCGCACCAGATTACGCCCCATCCAGTCGGCAGAAGAGATGAACACCCGCGCCTGTTCCGAGGGCAGCGCGGCACCATTGCCGAAACAGACAATGCGCGAATGTTCCAGAAACCGGCCCACGATGGATTTGATGCGGATATTCTCCGACAGGCCCCTGATGCCGGGACGGATGCCGCAGATGCCCCGGATCACAAGGCTGATCTTCACCCCGGCCTGAGATGCGTCATAAAGCGCATCGATCACATCCGCATCGATGATCGAATTCATCTTGGCCCAGATTTCCGCCGGGCGGCCCGCGCGGGCGGCTTCGGCCTCGGCATTGATCATCGCGATCAGGCTGGATTTCAGGCTCAGCGGCGAGATGGCGAGGTTTTCCAGCCGCGCGGGTTCGGCATAGCCCGACAGATAGTTGAACACCCGCGTCGCATCGCGCCCCAGCGCCGGGTCGCAGGTGAAAAGCGACAGGTCGGTATAGATGCGCGCAGTGATGGGATGGTAATTGCCGGTGCCCCAATGGGTGTATGTGACCAGCCGGTCGCCTTCGCGCCGGACCACAGTGCTGATCTTGGCATGGGTCTTGTAATTGACAAAGCCGTAAACCACATGCGCGCCTGCGCGTTCCAGACGGCGCGACTGGCGGATATTGGCGGCCTCGTCGAAACGCGCTTTCAGCTCGACCAGCGCCGTGACGGATTTGCCGGCCTCGGCGGCCTCGCAGAGCGCGGCGACAATCGGGCTGTCGCGCGAAGTGCGATAAAGCGTCTGGCGGATCGCCAGCACATCGGGGTCGCGGGCGGCCTGTTCGAGAAAACGCACCACCATGTCGAATGTCTCGTAAGGGTGGTGCAGCAGCATGTCCTTGTTGCGGATCGCGGCGAACATGTCGCCATGGTGATCCTGCACCCGTTCGGGCACGCGCGGGGTGAAGCTGGGCCAGAGCAGATCCGCGCGTTCATCGAGCACCAGTTCTTTGAGCGAGGCTATGCCCATGATGCCCTCGACCTCGATCACATCGGCATCCGAAACCTCCAGTTCCTCCATCACCACCTCGCGCAGATCGCGGGGCGCGCGGGCGGAAATCTTCATGCGCACGACTTCGCCACGGCGACGGCGTTTCAGGGCCACTTCGAATTCGCGCACCAGATCCTCGGCTTCCTCCTCGACTTCCAGATCGCTGTCGCGCAGCACGGAAAAGGTGCAGGAACCAAGATAGGTGTAGCCCGGAAACAGGCTGTCGAGTTCGGCCAGGATCAGCTCTTCGAGCGGCAGCAGGCGGATCGGATTGGTGCCGACGCGCACGAACCGGTCGATCTGGCTGGGGATCGGCACAAGCGCATCCAGTTTGCGCCCGCGCTTGTCCTGCAATTCCAGCGCCAGACAGAACCCGGCATTGGGGATGAAGGGAAAGGGATGGGCCGGGTCGATGGCCAGCGGCGAGAGCACCGGAAAGACGTGATGCAGGAAAAAATCGTTCATCGCGGCGCGGTCGATCGCTGTCAGGTCGGTATGGGACAGGATCATGATTCCGGCGCGTTCCAGTTCCGGGCGCAGGGTGCGCCAGACATCCTGCTGATAATCCATCAGACGGCGGGCATCGTCATGGATCAGCGCCAGCTGTTCGGCAGGGCTGCGCCCGTCATCCGAAGGCGTGGTATTGCCTGCCCGCGCCAATTCGCGCAGACCGGCCACGCGCACTGTGAAGAATTCGTCCAGATTGGTCGAGGAAATCGACAGGAAGCGCACCCGCTCGAGCAGCGGCACGCGCGGGTTCATCGCTTCTTCGAGCACCCGCCAGTTGAAGGCCAGCCAAGACATCTCGCGGTTGAAGAACCGTTCCGGCCCGTCCGGGTCGAACCCGTCGAGCGTGACCGGGGGCGGAAACGGGCTGCGCAGGAAATCTGCGGCCTCCGCGCTGTCAGCGGCGGCGTGTTCTGCATTGCAATCGGGCGCGGTCGGGCGGGTCAGGTTCATGACGGGACCTTGGCAGGCAAGTGTTTCAGTTCCGTGAGGGATGGCCGGAGCGGCAGGCGTGGCGGCTCATTTCCGCGCCTGCAGGACCGCTGTGCCCCGCGCGGTCAGGGTGAGCCGCCCGGTCTCGGCATTGAGCGCATAGCCATCGATCTGCGGCAGGATGCGGGCGAATTGCCGTTCCTGTTCGGCCAGACCCTCCGGGCAGGCCATCATCGTGCTGGCGATCCGGCCGAAGGACAGGATGCCGCCATGCCGACGATAGCCGCCGATCAGTCGGTTGCAGCCCACCGCCGCGCTGACCCGCCCATCGGGGAAAAAGACCAGTTCGGTGCGCGACGGGAACAGGGTCGGGGTCTCGCCAATCGCGCTGATGGTCCAGAGATGTTCTGTGAAATCGGCCTCTGGCCGTGCGATCCGGCATTCGGACAGTTCGGCCCCGTCGATAGTCAGCAGCGCGCTGTCGCCCTGCATGTGGATCGAGGTCGCGGCGTTGCCGGGATCGACATAGCGCACCCCCGAGGCCGCAGGCTGGGCCTGCATCGAGAGCACCTGCTCATTCAGCCGCACCCGTACCGCGTCTGGCAGCTGGCCGATCTCTACCAGCGTATTGCCGCAGGTCAGAAGCGCGGCAAATCCCATCTGCGGGGCCCTGATCGCGCGGATCGTGCCCAGATCAACCGCGTCCTGACCAGCATCAACGGCTTTGGGTTCGCTCAGCCATATCATGTCGTCATCAGTCCTGAGCCCCACGCGCAGCACAAGCGCCGCGTCCACAGGGGCCATGATGCTGAAATCAAACGGGCTTTGACGGCCCTCGGTCACGCTGCGGGTCTGGGCGAGTGCTTCGTCGCGGCTTGAGCTGACATCGACAATGATCGTGGCGTCATCGGGCAGGGCCATTCGCTCCAACACCATGATCTGCCCGGAAATATCGCGCGTCTCGGTTGCGGCTGCTGGCAGCGTCAGAAATGGCAATGCGGCAAGAATGCCTGCGGCAAGACGCATGGTCGTGACCCTCCGGCGTCGAAAATATGAATGCTTTCAGCCTATGCATTCGCGCCACAAGATACAAGCGCGAAGCCCGGTCTGAGACCTAGTCCTTGTCCTGCGACACTTGCAGGATATCGGCAGCAAGGCGACGCGATATCGCGCATTTGCGCGCCAGCGATTCCGCATCAAGCTGCGCAACCAGAGATTGCGCGACAGCAAGCGAGCGCTCCATTCGCGGGAGCAGGAACGGGATCAGCTGGTCCGGGATCCTGACCTGTCGGTCCGCAAAGAGCTTTTCCAGAACTCCGGCCAGCAGCGCGTCATCAGGTGCCTTGAGCACCACATGCTGCGCGGCCTGCAGGCGCGACAGCAGATCAGGCAGGCGCAGCCCCCAGTCGCGCACCGGCGCGCGGGCGGCCAGCAGCAGGCGACCGCCGCGTTCGGCCAGCAGGTTATGCAGATGGAATGCGGCAGTTTCGAGTGCCGGGTCTGTAGCCAATGCATCGGCGTCATCCAGTGCGACCGCCCCGGATTTGACCAGCGCCTCGAGATCAGCCCCGGTCAGGTCCCGCGCTTCCAGCAGGCGCGCGCCGGTCGCATTTGCCCAGATATGCAGCAGATGGGTCTTGCCGCTGCCCTCTGGCCCCGTCAGGACCAGCTTGCCTGCAGGCCAATGCGCGCCGCTCCAGTGATCTGCGCCGAGCGTTGCCAGAGCCTGCGCATTGCAGGGGGCCGCGATGAAGCTCTCGCGTGCGTGATCGGCGGGCAGCGATATCGGCATGGGCATCTGGCGTGTCATGGCTGCGGGTCCTGATCCGGCGGGGGCGTATCACGCGGACCTCCGTAAAGTGCGCTGCCCTGATATTGCGCAATCCCGAAGCGCACCAATACGCCGACCGAGGCCGCGACCGGCACTGCGATCAGCATCCCGGTAAAGCCGAAGAGCATCCCGAAAACAGAGATCGCGAAAAGCAGCCAGACCGGATGCAACCGGACCGAATTGCCGACGATGCGCGGCACCAGGAAATTGCCTTCGAGCAATTGCCCGATGGCAAAGATTGCGACCACCGCCCCGATGCTGGCAGGCATCCCCCAGAACTGCCAGAGCGCGACACCGATGGCCAGCACGCCGCCGACAATCGCGCCGATATAGGGGATGAACGAGATCAGCCCGGCGACGACCCCGATGGCCAGCCCGAATTGCAGCCCGACCAGCCCCAGCGCGGTGGCGTAATAGGCCGCAAGGATCAGGCAGACCGTGACCTGCCCGCGCACGAACCCGGCAATGGTGCGGTCGATATCGCTGGCCAGCGCGCGGATGGTGGGCGCGTGCTGGCGCGGCAGCAGATCATCCACGCCTGCAACCACGCGCGGCCAGTCGAGCATCAGATAGAAGGCCACGACCGGGGTGATGATCAGGAAGACGATCACGCCCAGCAGCCCTGTGACCGAGCGCCAGACCCCTTCGGCCAGCACTGCGCCGCGGTCGCGGATCGCCTCGCCCAGTTTCGCGAGCGATGTTTCAAGCGCGGCCTCGAAGGCGATCGCTTCGGGGAAGCGGGTGCTGAGCGTGTCCTGCAGCCCGCGCAACAATTCGGGCACGGTTTCAGTGAACTGCACGGCCTGCGCGACCACTGCAGGCACGACCAGCAGCAACGCCATGGCGATGATCCCCAGTGCGAGCGCCATCAGGGCCGTCACGGCCAGCGGGCGCGGCAGGCCCAGTTCTGACAGGCGCGTGACCAGCGGGTTGAGGAAATAGGCAATCGCCGCGCCGGTCACGAAAGGCAGCAGCGCAGGCCCCAGCGCCCAGAGCAGCAGCGCAAGGGCCAGCGCCGCAATGGTCCAGTATCGCAATTGCAACTCTGCGGACAGGGCCATGGGATTGCCTTCGTTCAGGTGCGACCGGACGCCACGCGCGGCCCGGCGTTTCAGATCTGCATATGCCGTGCGCGTGCGCCGCGTTCAATGGCTGCCGCGTGCAGGCGGTCAATCTGCAATTCGTGGCGGATTTCTTCCAGCAGGCGCAATTCGCTTTGCGCCAGCTTGCCATCGGCGGCGGCGACATCGCAGGCCAGCGCATAGGCGGTCTCGATCAGTTTTTCGGGCAGGCTCTCGCGGATCAGGCCGAAAAGCGCATCCAGCCCGTCCTCTTCTTCCAGCAGGTCGAAAACGGTCTGGGCGATGGTCCGGATCCGGTCTGCGTCATAATCGGCAAAGATCGGCAGATGATTGACCAGCGCCTGAATCGCGACCAGTTCGGCGGTGCGGATTTCCATATCGGCGGCAGAAACGGCGATCATCACCGCGACAAGGCTGTCCTGCGGCGAAAGCGGGTGTGGCAATGGGGCCATCTCGATGTCCTTCAATCCTGTTTGCGCGCGAGATTATTGACGGCACCGGGCAGGGGCAATAGGAAGCGGGGCTGATATCAACCTCCCACAGAGAAGTGACCTCGCCCCATGTGCCCTTTGCGTGACGCCGCCCAGAACTCGAAAGCCTGGCCTTTCGAGGAAGCCCGCAAGCTGGTGGCGCGCACCAAGGGCAAGGTGCCGGAAAAAGGCTATGTGCTGTTCGAGACCGGCTATGGCCCTTCGGGTCTGCCGCATATCGGCACATTCGGCGAAGTGGCGCGCACCACGATGATCCGGCGTGCTTTTGAGACGCTGTGCGATATCCCCACACGGCTGGTCTGTTTTTCGGATGATCTGGACGGGATGCGCAAGGTGCCTGACAATGTGCCCGACCCCGTGGCGCTGCGCGAACATCTGCAAAAGCCGCTCACTTCGGTCCCGGATCCTTATGGCACGCATGAAAGCTATGGGCACCATAACAATGCCATGCTGCGGCGGTTTCTCGATACTTTCGGGTTTCAGTACGAGTTCATCTCGGCGACCGAGTTCTACAAGTCCGGCAAGTTTGACGAAATCCTGCTGCGCGCGGCGGAACGCTATGACGCGCTGATGGCCGTCATGCTGAAATCGCTTCGTGAAGAGCGCCAGCAGACCTATTCGATCTTCCTGCCGATCCATCCGGAAACCGGCCGCGTGCTTTATGTGCCGATGAAGCATGTGGATGGTGCAAAGGGTGAGATCACCTTTGACGATGAGGACGGGCGCGAATGGACGCTGCCTGTGACCGGCGGCAATGTGAAACTGCAATGGAAGCCCGATTTCGGCGCGCGCTGGGCCGCGCTGGACGTTGATTTCGAGATGTATGGCAAGGACCATTCGACCAATACCCCGATCTATGACCGGATTTGCGAGATATTGGGGGGCAAGAAGCCCGAGCATTTCGTCTATGAGCTGTT
>SKRP01000249.1 GCA_007118445.1 Natronohydrobacter sp. | reverse complement strand
GCCCGAGTGACATGCAGGCGCTGCTGGCCGGTCTGCCGCTTCTGGTCGTGCTGGCCGCGATGGCGCTCTTGCACTGGCGCGCGGCGCTGGCCGGGGCGGCGGGGCTGGGGGTCGCGCTTGCCGTCATCTGGGGGTTTGGGCGGCTGGATGCGGACTTGCTGGCCGGAGCGGGGCTGGAAGCGGCCAGCAGCACGGCCACGATCCTGTGGATCATCCTTCCCGCCCTCGCGATCTATGAGCTGCAAGCGCGCGTGGGCGCGTTTGACCGCTTCCGCCGGGCACTGGCGCAGATCAGCGATGATCGCGCCGTGCAGGCCTTGCTGATCGCCTGGTTTTTCGGGCTTTTCATGGAAGGGGCGGCAGGGTTCGGGACGCCGGTTGCGCTCGCCGCGCCCTTGCTGGTGGGGCTGGGCTTCGCGCCGGTCCGCGCGGTGGCGCTGGCGCTTCTGGGCCATGCGGGCGGGGTGTCCTTCGGAGCGGTAGGAACACCGGCACTCGCGCAAATCGCCTTGCTGGATTTGCCCGGAACTGCGCTTGCAGGCTGGACGATGCTCTTGCATCTGGTTCCGATGGTCCTGTTGGCGCTGGCGGTGATGCGGCTGGCGCAGGGCGGCAGGCTTACGGGCGCGCAGATATGGCTGGCCCTGCTGGCTGCAGCTTGCTTTGTCTTGCCCGCAACGGCGCTGGCATGGCTGACCGGGCCGGAATTGCCGACCTTGGGCGGCGCGCTTCTTGGCGGTGCGCTCTTTGTTGCGCTGATCCGGCGCAAGCGTGGCGCAGGGCAAGCGCGCTGGCAGCTGGCTGATCTTCTGCCCTATCTGCTGATCCTGACGCTGGTTTTGCTGACACGCCTTGTTGCGCCGCTGCAGGCCAACCTGTCGGGGCTGTGGCTGGGCTGGGACTGGCGGGGCTATTCCGGCGGGCTGGCGCCGCTGTACCATCCCGGCACGCTGCTCATGCTGGGGCTGGTGCTGGCGGCAATGCTGACCGGGCGGCGGGCCGCACTTGGCCCCGCCCTCGGGGCCGCGCTGCGCAGGCTTGCGCCAGTGGCGCTGGCGCTTTTCGTGATGCTGGCGCTGGCGCGGCTGATGGTGCATGGCGGGCTGATCGCACAGGCGGCAGAGGCAGCGGCGCAGACAGGGGCGTTCTGGCCGCTTCTCGCCCCGCTGATCGGGGGCTTGGGCACGTTCGTCAGCGGGTCGGCCACGGCCTCGAATATCCTGTTCACCGAATTTCAGGCCGCCACGGCGCGCAGTCTGGACCTGCCGCTTCTCATGATGGCCGCAGCGCAAGGCGTGGGCGCGGCCATCGGCAATGCCATTGCGCCGCATAACATCATCGCGGGCACAGCGACCGTGGGCCTGACCGGGCGCGATGGCGAGGTCTTGCGCCAGACGCTTGTCCCGGTTCTGGCATATGCACTTTGCGCAGGGGCCATTCTGACGGTGCTTGTTGCATGGGCAGCGTGAGCTTTGCTGCGCCTTCGGGCTGTCAGGTCCATAAGCCCCAGCGCGGATGGCCCCCGGCCCGACAGACGCCTACCCAAGGCTATAGTGGCCAGACCACCAGCAGAAGCGGGATGCTGACCACCACCACAATCACTTCGAGCGGCAGGCCGAGCCGCCAGTAATCGCCAAAGCCGAAACCACCGGGGCCAAGGATCAGCGTGTTGTTCTGGTGCCCGATCGGGGTCAGGAACGCGCAGGAGGCCCCGATCGCGACCGCCATCAGAAAGCTGTCGGGGTTCACACCAAGGGCCGCCGCAATGCCTATGGCGATGGGGCAGAGCACGGCGGCGGTGGCGGCGTTGTTCATCACATCCGACAGGAACATCGTCACCACCAGCACCACTGCCAAAGCGGCAATCGCATTGCCCTGCGCGATAGTATCCACCAGAAACCGCGCCATCACATCGGCAGCACCCGTGGCCTGCATCGCGCCCGCCACCGGGATCAGGGCGGCCAGCAGCACGATCACCGGCCAGTCAATGGCGGTATAGACCTGACGCGGCGGCACGGTGCGCAACACCATCGAGGCGATCACCCCCAGCGTGAAAGCCGCCGCCGCAGGCAGCAGGCCCGCCGTCACGATGCCCACCGATCCCAGCATGATCGCGCCCGCGATGATCGCCATGCGTTTGTCGGGGATGCGCAAGTCGCGCTCGCCCAAAGGCACGCAGCCGGTGTCGTTGATGAAATCCGCCATCACCTCGACCGGGCCCTGCATCAGCAGCAGATCGCCCGGTTTCAGCGACAACGTGCGCAGCCGGGCTCTGGGGGCCTGTCCTGCGCGCGACACGGCCAGCAGATTCAGTCCGTAACGCGTGCGTAACCGCAACTCGCGCGCCGTGCGGCCCACGATGTTCGAACCGGGCAGTACCGCCAGTTCGCGCAGCACGATATCCTCGTCACGCTTGCTCTCCTCCTTCTCCGAGGAGTCTTCCGCCACTGCATTTTCTTGCCCAGCCTTCGCCGTTTCGTCCTCCTCTGACGACGGTCCCTGCTCCTCCAGCTTCATGCCGAAGGCCGAGAGCGCCTTTGCCAGCGTCTCGACATCCGCTTCCAGCACCAGAATATCCTCCGCGCGGATGCGCCGCCCGCCATGCGGCGCGGTCATGCGCACCTCATTGCGCACGAGGCCCACGATTTGCGACTCGCTGTCCTCGATCTCGCGCTCGAAGGCACGCAGCGTCAGTCCCACGGCCTTGCTTTTCTCGGGCACGCGCACTTCGG
>SKRP01000291.1 GCA_007118445.1 Natronohydrobacter sp. | reverse complement strand
GTGAAACAGGAAATCACCGAACCGGGTCTGGGCTTCAAGATCCCCTTCATTCAGGAAGTGGTTCGCTATGATGCGCGGATTCTGGGTCTGCAGACTCAGCCGCTCGAAGTCACGCCGCTCGATGACCGGCGTCTGGTTGTAGATGCGTTCCTGCGCTGGCGTCTGGCCGATGTGCGCCGCTTCCGCGAAGCCGTGGGCGTCGACGGGGCGCGCGCCGCACAGGGCCGCATGGACCGCATCATGAACGCGGCCATTCGCGAAGTGCTGGGCTCGGTGCCATCATCTGCCGTTCTGTCCGAAGACCGGACCGGGCTGATGAACCGCATCCGCGAACTGGCGCGGCGCGAAGCGCAGACACTGGGGATCGAAGTGATCGACGTGCGCCTGACCCGCACTGACCTGCCGCAGGAAAACCTTGAAGCGACCTTCGCCCGGATGCGCGCAGAACGTGAGCGCGAAGCCGCTGATGAACGCGCACGCGGGAACGAGGCCGCGCAGCGTGTCCGCGCGCTTGCCGACCGGACCGTGATCGAGCTGGTCTCGGCCTCGCGCCGCGAAGCCGAAATCATCCGCGGTGAAGCCGACGCAGAGCGCAACCGCGTTTACGCTGAAGCCTTCAACCTGGACCCGGAATTCTTCGCCTTCACGCGCTCGATGCAAAGCTATGAGCGGGCGCTGCGCGGGGACAATTCGACCATGGTGCTGCGCCCGGATAGTGAATTCTTTGCCTTCCTGCGCTCTGACGGGGCTGGCGAAGAGGTGCTGGCAGCTGTGCGCGATGCTGCTGACCGGCTGGCCGAAGACCCGGAGACGCTGCAACAGCGCGCACCCGAACCCGACCCGGAAGAGCCGGATGCGGTGCGCGAGCTGGAAGCGATCATCGGCAACTAGGTGAGCGCGCAAACCATCATTCTGGCCCTCGGGCTGGTGCTGATTTTCGAGGGGCTGGTCTTTGCACTGGCCCCTCGTCGTCTGGACGACATCCTGCGGATGCTGGCCGACATGCCTTTCGACGCGCGCCGCCTGATCGGTATTCTGGCGCTGGTGGCCGGGATTGTGCTGGTGACAATTGCACGCATGATCGGCAGCGCCTGACTCTGCGGCGTGTTGGTGACAGCGTTTCACGTCTGGTTGAGACTGTGTTTCACAATTTGCGTTTGCCCGAAGCTCGCATAGATTGACCTCAGAGAGTGGGGCCAGTGCCTCTGGCCACAGAGAACAGGAGAGTAAACGGATGCCTCAAGCCATTTCCATCCGGCCACAGCACCCGACACCCGCGCAGCTGTTGCGGCATCTGGGGCTGGCGCTGGCCTTTGTCTTTGCGCTTGCCACAGTCGCGCAGGCCCAATCCGGGCACCCGCAGAGTTTCGCCGATCTTGCCGAAGAGGTCAGCCCCTCTGTGGTGAACATCACCACGACCACCACAGTCGCATCCCGCCTGGACCGTGGCGGCCCGCAACTGCCCGAAGGCTCACCTTTCGAGGATTTCTTCCGCGATTTCTTTGACGGCCCGCGCGGCGAGCAACCCAACCGCCCGCGCCGCAATCAGGCGCTCGGGTCGGGCTTCGTGATCTCGGAGGATGGGTTCATCGTCACGAATAACCACGTGATCGAAGGGGCCGACGAGATCAGGGTGGAATTCTTCTCGGGTCTGGAATTGCAGGCCGAACTGATCGGCACTGATCCGGCAACCGATATCGCGCTGCTGAAGGTCAGCCATGATGCACCGCTGCCGCATGTGCCCTGGGGGGATTCGGAAGCGTCGCGCGTGGGCGACTGGGTCATTGCCGTGGGCAACCCGCTGGGTCAGGGATTCTCGGTCAGCGCCGGGATCATCTCGGCCCGTGGTCGCGCCCTGCAGGGCAATTTCGACGATTACATCCAGACCGATGCGGCCATCAACCGCGGCAATTCGGGCGGCCCGCTGTTCAACATGGATGGCGAGGTGATCGGCGTGAATACCGCGATCCTGTCGCCGACCGGCGGCTCGATCGGGATCGGCTTCGCGATGTCGTCGAATGTCGCCACCAATGTCGTGGACCAGCTTCTGACCTATGGCTCGACCCGGCGCGGCTGGCTGGGTGTGCGCATTCAGGACATGACCGAGGAAATGGCCGAGGCTATCGGACTTGAACGCGCCGAAGGCGCGATGGTGACCGAGGTCATGGACGGCCCGTCGAAAGACGCCGGGATGCAGGCGGGGGATGTGATCCTGAATTTCGATGGCGGCCCGGTGCGCGACACGCGGATGCTGGTGCGGCGTGTGGCCGATGCGGGTGTGGGCGTTGATGTAGATGTGATCGTGTTCCGCAATGGCGAAGAAGTCGCGCTGAATGTAGTGCTGGGGCAGCGCGAACTGGCCGAAGCCGCAGGCAGCCTGGCCCCGGCCCCGGCGACCCCGCCAGAGCCGTCCTCGTATCTGGGCATGGAACTGGAGCCGCTGAGCGACGCCCTGCGCGCCGAACTGGACCTGCCGCGCGGCATGAACGGTCTGGTCGTGCGGGCGGTCGAAGAAGACAGTGACGCAGCGCGCAAGGGCGTGGCACCAGGTGATTTGATCACCGAGGCCAACCAGCAGCCAGTCTCCACGGTCGCTGATCTGGAAGCCCGCGCCGAAGAGGCCCGCGAGGCCGGTCGCCGCTCGCTTCTGATCCTGCTGCGCCGGGGGGGCGATCCGCGTTTCGTGGCGCTTGGGCTCTGACCTGTCCAGCCAGTCGCACAACCTGAAAACGCGCGCCCTGCTCGGGCGCGCGTTTTGCGTTCATGACCGACCGCTTGCGTCAGTTGCGGGTCAGATTGATCGGCAACAGCCCCAGACGTTGCGCGGTCTCGAGCGTCAGAATCGGACTGTTGAAGCCGTTTTCGCGCTGGAACGCCTGCACGGCCGCGCGGGTTTGCGCATCGGGCCTGCCTGTCACCGGCCCCTCATGGAATCCCCGCGCGATCAGCGCGCGTTGCAATGTTTCCATGAAGCTCTGTCCCATGACCTCCGGGCAGGGCACGCGAAAGGCCACTTCCTCGATCACACCGTTGCGCGCTTGCGCGCCATTGGTGGAATAGCGTGCCCAGCAGGCGCGCGTCTCGGAAGTCGGCGGCGCGATACTGGCCAGATCGATCCGCGCGCGCGTTGCATCAATAGTTTCGGCCGAGAGGATGGACGCGGGCAGGCTCATGACAAGCACGAGCGCCATGCTCAGACTGAATTCAGCGGTTTTTGTCATATCAGGCCTGCCTCTGCTTGCGGTTGTTTTTTCTCATGCTGAAACAATGCAGGGGGATTCGGGCAGAAAATGGTCAGACACGTGACAAAGCTGCGGTGGTTTGTGCTGTGATTGAGGCTGGTCAATCCGGCAGCACTGGCTTATTTCAGCGCGAAAGAGGCAGCGCGAAAGAGGATTTCATGGCGAAGATCACCTATATCGAATTCAACGGGACCGAACATGTCGTCGATGTCGCCCCCGGCCTGACTGTGATGGAAGGCGCGCGCGACAATGGCATTCCGGGGATCGAGGCCGATTGCGGCGGGGCCTGCGCCTGCTCGACCTGCCATGTCTATGTCGCGCCCGACTGGGTCGAGAAACTGCCCGCCAAGGACGCGATGGAAGAGGATATGCTCGATTTCGCCTATCAGCCCGATGCCGCCCGCTCGCGCCTGACCTGCCAGCTCAAGGTGAGCGATGCGCTGGACGGGCTGGTCGTGCATATGCCCGAAAAGCAGATCTGACCCAGCGGTGCGGGGATGCCCGGCAACAGCCCCGCCATCACGATCATCCTGACCTGCCATAACCTTGCGGGCTTTGTGACCGAGGCCATAACCTCGGTCAGAGCGCAGGATTTCCGTGATTTCGAGGTGCTGGTCATCGATGACGGCTCCGACGATGCCAGTAGCGTCGAAATCGAGGCCGCAATCACGGATGACCCGCGCTTTCGCCTGATCCGGCAGGCGCATCAGGGCCTGTCGGTCGCGCGCAATACGGGTCTGGACGCAGCGCGCGGGGCGTTCATCGCCTTTCTGGACGGGGATGATCGCTATGCGCCCGGGTTCCTGCGCTGCCATCTGACGGCTATACAGCAAAGCGGCGCGGACTGGACTGCCTCGGCGCTGTCGCTGTTCTGGCCCGACGGGCGGCAGCAGGATCATTCGGCCATTCACGGACGCCCTTTTGCCCGGGGCGCGCCAGAATGGATCGACCTGTCTGATGCGCGCGCAATCGCGCGGCTGTTTCCCTCGGCCTGGAACAAGCTCTACCGTCGTGCGCTGATCGGCGGGACGCGGTTCACCCCCGGCGCGCTGTTCGAGGATCATCCCTTCTTCTGGGAACTGGCCTGCAAGTCCGGACGGCTACGCTACCTGCCGCAGCCGCTCTATCACTACCGACGCGGGCGCGAGGGCCAGATCACCGCACGGGCGGACAGCGCCATGTTCCAGCAGCTCGACCGGCTGCGCGAGGTCGCCGGGATCATCCGCGATGCGCCCGTGCAGCACAGTCAGGCGGGCCTGTCGCGCCTTGCCACACGACTGATCCATGAGCGGCTGGAACCGCCCGCGCCTGCGTCGCTGAAATCCGACTTTCTCAACTGTGCCGCTGCACTAATGACTGACCTGGGGCTGCGCTGGGACCGCGCCGGAGGCCATGACATTTCGCCGCAGCCTGCGCCCCTCCTGGACCCGGATCTGCGCCTGCATGTCCTGCTGCACGCGGGACCAGGTGAAGCGCAGGCCGCAACCCAAGCCGCGCTGTCCCGCCAGACCCTGCCTGTCGCGCAGATCGAGGTGATCGAAGGCCAAGGCAGCATCGCGGCCATGCTGCGCGCGCTGGACAGCCGGCAGATGGCATGGGTCGCCTGCCTGCAGGCCGGCGACCTGCCCGCGCCCGACTGGGCCGTGACCTGCCTGGAAACCGCCCGCGCCTGCGACGCGCTTTGCGTGATCACAGCGGCTCTGCACAACGGGCCGCGCCCCCTTGATGATACGGGTCTTGCTCTGACCGACACGGCGCTGGCCGCGCCCGATCCGGCCGCTTTGATGCTGCATCGTGATGCCCTGCAGCTGCTGCAAGCGCCCTTGCGCGCGGCCCTGTCAGGCAGCCCTGATCCGGTCGCGGCCTGCGCGCTGGCCGCGCATCTGTCGCCGCGACGCACCCATACGCCGCGCCAGACGCTGCAGCTTGGCCCCCGCCCGCTGCTTGATCTGCGCGCGCTGTCGGTCGCCTTGCGCGACAGTCCCGGCACTGTTCTGCCCTTGTCCCCGACCGACCGCAGCACGGTTTTCGCGCATCTGGCGCAGATGCAGATGGCAAGGCATCCGACCCGGCTGGCGCGGCTCGGCTCGGCCCTGCGCGCCGGGCTGGCACGGCGCAGCGCGGGATTGCCCGCCCCATCAGAGGCGACCGCGCGCGCGCCGATCCTGCGCCTTTGCCTCGGCGGTGGTCAGAACAGCGCGGGCCGGTCACGGAAATAACGTTTTCGGATCTTCTCATTGCCGGGCGCATTGCGCGCCCGGATATCGGCCCTTTCGGCGGGGCTCAACGTCAGGGGCTGCGCCGCACCCCGTGTCAAGGGCAGCAGCCAATGCAGCGCCCGGCGATAGAGCGGGTGCAACTGCCCGTCACGGCCCAGCACCGGCAGGCGCTGATTCAGCTGTCGGCGCAGGGCGATTTCCCCGGCACTGAGCGCGGTATTGACGCGCGGCGGCTGGTGCAACCCGCATCGGTCAATCCCTGTCGCCGCGCAGAAATCGCTCAGCAAATCCCCGCCCGCCAAGGCATCCTTGCGCAGCAGCCGGATCATCAGCCGCTGGCGGCCAATCACCTGATGCCAGTGTTTCAGCCGCGCCCAATGGTTCAGCCGCGCATGGCGGGACAGATGTGCGCGGAAATCATGCGTCGCCCCGCGCCTGATCGCTTCGGAATAGGACGAGAGGATCAGCTCATCCTGCGCGCGCAGATAGACCATATAGCGCACTTCGGAAAACCGTGCGCAGAGGAAACGGTCCAGCGCTGCGATCTGCTCGGGCGTGGTCAGCCAGGCATGGATATGCTCGCTGGAGGCGATGAAACGCTGCGCATCGGACTGCGCCAGTGTCCGGTCGAGAAAATCGCGGTAAGCCGCGACATAGGCGCGCTGGTCGGCGCGGCTGGCAAAGCCCAGACGACGGCGTTCCAGCTCTGGCGCGATCCCGGCATTGCAGGCCTCAAGCGCGGTCGTGGCAAATTCGAACTGGCTGCCGAATTGCGGGTTGAAGGGCGCGTAGAGCACCTTCTGTTCGCGCAGCGCCGCGCAGTTCATTCCCAGAAAGGCCTGAATCGACGAGGTGCCGGATTTCGGGATCCCGATATGGATGATGGCTTTCATGCAACCCCCTGTAGAACGTCATCATATCCTGCGCATGGCCGCTCATGTCGCGCGGCGCTTGCGCATTGGCCCAATAGCGGCGCAGATCCACCTGGCCGGACAGGATGCGGGCGATCAGCGTGTGAAAACTGCCGCAATCCCCGGCGCGAAAAGTCAGCGCCGCGCTGCCCCCCAGTTCCTGCGCCCCCCCCAGATCCGAAGTCAGCAGCGGGATATGGCGGCAATGCATTTCCAGCGCGACCTGCGGCAGATTGTCTTCCCATAAGGGGGGCACGATGCCGCAATGAATGCCCGTCAGAAGCTGGTCCAACCCCGCGCGCGTGTAGCCGTCATGCCAGACCAGCCCCGCAAGACGCGGCTTCAGCACTGAGAGCTGCGCCATCATCTGGGGCGGGCCTGCACGCGCGGCGATGGTCAGATGCAGGCGCGCGGCGTGTTCAGGCGGCAGGGTGGCAAGCGCATCGAGCAGGAAGGCAAAGCCCTTGTCGCGACGCATATAGCCGAGATAGGCCAGTCGCAGCGGCGCTGTCTCGCTGATTGCGCGCGGCAGGTTGCGCGGCGCGCTGCGCGCCCAGCAATCGGCATGATCCGTGCCGATGCGGCAGGTGGTGACAGATGCCACCCCGAAGCCCAGCGCCAGACGGCGGGTCCGTTCCGATACGGCCAGCACCAGATCGCAATGGCGGTTGATCAGATCGACAATGCGGCCCCGACGCCCCTGCAAGAGCGCATTTTCCTTGCCCTCCGGGCGCGCATGGCCGGTCTGGCCGCGCCGCAACCGTTTCAACGCGCGCCAGCCCGCCTGCATCAGCGGCAGCCAGAGATGTCGATGCAGGCGCGTGCCCGGCCCCGTCCCCAGCCTGGCAAGCCAGGACTCGATCGCATAGACCGTCCGGACAGCGTGCGGTTGCGGTGTGACCGGCAGGCAACGCGCGCAGGCACGGCCCTGATCATGGTCGCGGCAGTTCGCCTGTTCCCGCTGCCAGAGATTCACCTGCGGGCAAAACGCATGGTAATTGTGCAGGCTGAGCACGAAGCGGGTTGCGGGAAAGCGCGCGCGCAACGCAAGCACCCCGGCGGGCAGTCCTTCAAGCGCATGAAAATGCACGATATCATAGGGTCCGCTCTGGGCCAGGAAATCCGCAAAAGCCGCTTCGGTCGGCCCATCCGATAGCTGCGCAGGCGCAGCAAACGCCGCATGTGAGGGCGCGAGGCAGGCCGAATTGACCAGCTCGAAATGGCCCTCGCGCTGGCGCTGCCAGCGCGGCTGCCGGGGCCGCAGATCATGCATCAGCCCCGTGGCCAATGTGCTAACCGAAACCCCCGGCAGGCCGCGCTGTGCTGCAACCAGCGCCGCAACATAGACACGCATACCGCCCCCGCGCCCGGCGCGGTCGGCAGGATCGACCCATGTGACATGCAGGATCCGCATCATGCCACCCCCCTATCCGACATGGCCATGCTGCAGGTCCAGATGCGCCTCGACCGCATCGGCGATCCGGTCGAAATACCAGGCCCTGCCCTCATGCAGCACCAGCCCCGAATCACAATATTTTTTCAGTTCCTGCATGTTATGGCTGACCATGATACCGCTGGCCTGTTTCATCCGTGCACGAAACAGCGCCTTGCTTTTCTGCTTGAACCGCGCATCGCCAACCGATGTGGCCTCATCCACCAGATACAGATCGAAGGGCAGGCCCATTGACGCTCCGAAACCCAGCCGCGCCCGCATCCCGGTCGAGTAGGTACGCAACGGCTGGTGAAACTGCGCGCCAAGCTCGGCGAAACCGGCAACGAACTCTTCCAGCGCCGCCGGGTCAACCCCATAGACGCGCGCCAGAAAGCGGATGTTCTGCGCGCCGGTCAGGTCGCGGTGAAAGCCCGCGTGAAAACCCACCGGAAAGGACACCTGACCCCCGCGCAGCACCTGACCGTGATCCGGGCGCAACGTGCCTGCGACCAGATCCAGCAGCGTGGTCTTGCCTGCCCCGTTCTGCCCCAGCAAGCCCAGGGCCGTGTTGCGCCGGAGCGAAAGTGTCAACCCCCGGATCACCGGGCACCAAGCGCCATCGCGCCAGAAACCCTTGACCAGATTTTCGAATTTCAGGATCTGTTCTGCCATGCGCGCGCTCCCTCAGGTCCGGTCGCGCAGCGAGTGCCAGAACAGAACGGCCAGCGCCCAGATCAGCAGCGCAAAAAGCGCGGTCATCCCGAGCAGCAAAAGGCGCTGCGGGTGCCCCGGCTCTTCGGTGATCGTCGGCGGGACAAACAGCGCCAGATAGAGCGTCTGGCGTTCGGCCTGCGATTGCGCGAGATCCCAGGCGCGCATGGCCGCATTATACCCTTGCTCGGCCATGTGCTGATCAGCGCGCAGCCCCTCATAACGGGCGATCAGCCGGGGGTAATCGGTCTCGGCAACAGTCATGTCCTGCGTGGTGAAAGTGCGACGCTCTTCGGCGATACGGTCGCGAATCACCTCGATACGGCGCTGTGCCTGTCGCATCCGCGGATCCCGGTCATCGGTGATCATCTTGAGCAGGTCATGCTCGACCAGCGCTTGCGCAAGCTGCTGCTGCAGATTGTTCAGCACCCCCATCCGCGCCTGCAGATCAGCATCGGGATCGACAATCTGCGTCGCGGCCCGAAACGCCGCCATCGCCTCGCGCGCCGCGCGCAAGCGCGTTTCGGCCGCAGCCAGATCGGCGCGCGCATTCTGCAGCCGGTCGCGCCGGGCCTGGGCGTTCAGCTCGTTGATCATCCGCTCGCTTTCGGCGACCACAGCCTGCGCCAGATCGCGGGCAAAATCAGGATCATTCGCGCGCACTTCCAGCATCAGCAGACCTGTATTGCGGTCGAAAGACACAAGCAGCGCACGGCTCCAGAAGCGCACGAGCTGGTCCATCGTGCCCTCGGGTGGCAGCGCGAAGAGCGGATCCTGTGGCCAGTGACGGGCATAATGCGCGCGCAGGCCCAACTGGTCCTCCAGACGTGTCACCATGTCCTGACTGCGCAGATATTCGAACAACAGATCAGCATTGCCTGCGCCGGGCGGGCCCAGCATCTGCGTCATGCCCCCCAGCAGATCACTGGTCATGCCGCCCTCTTCCTGCCGGATGGTGAAGCCGGCCTCGGAGACATACCGATCCTGCGCTGCCAACGTCAGATAGGCCGCGCAGAGCAGGCAGGGCAGCAGCACAAGCAGGCAGAAGGACAGCCCGACCCCGGAAACATGGCGGGCGCGCGCAGCAGGGGCGACCGGGGGCGGAACAGTCTGGTCATGGTCGGAGCGGGGGCCTGTCCAGTCGCGATATCGCAGCGGAAGCGCGGCATCGGCGATCGGCTCGGGCGCGCGCTGGCGTGTTCTGATATGAGCATTCATGCGTGACCCGGTCCTTCCTGAAGTCGGTTGCATCGCGTGGCGTTAAGCCTTGGCTAGCAAATTCAGGTTAAGACTGTGTAAGTCCTGACACGCAAAAGAGGCCCGTCAATGCAGTCACAGAGTTTCCGCCCCATGCCGGTCGCAGGCGCTGCAAGGCGCGCGGTTTTTGCGCTGATGCTGCGCGAGATGGCCAGCCGTTACGGACGCATGCCGGGGGGGTATCTCTGGGCCTTGCTGCAACCACTGGGCGCGATCGTGATCCTGGCCTATGCTTTCGCGTTGTTACAGAGATCCCCTGCATTGGGTACCAGCTTCCTGCTTTTCAAGGCGACAGGCTTTCTGGTGGTCCGGCAATTCACGCTTCTGGGATCGGTCACAGGTCATGCGCTGGGGTATTCACGCAGCCTGTTGCTTTATCCGAGGGTCGCCTGGATCGATGCTGTGCTCGCCCGATTCGCGTTGAACCTGGCCGTGGTGACAGGGGTCACAGCGCTGATCCTTGCCGGGATCATGATCCATGACGGGGTCGAAACGCTGATCAACTGGCCCTTGCTGGTGCTCGCCTGGGGGATCGGGGCAGTGCTGGGGCTGTCGCTGGGGATGCTCAACAGCTATCTGTTCCACCGTTTCGAAATCTGGCAGCAGGTCTGGGCGATCCTGACAACCCCGCTGTTTCTGATCTCGGGGGTTATCCTGCTTTACGAGGATATGCCTGCCGCTGCGCAGGGTGTGCTGTGGTATAATCCGCTTCTGCATGTCACCGGGCTGATGCGTGCGGCGTTTTATCCGGTCTATCAGCCGGGCTATGTGTCGCTGGTCTATCTTGGACTGTGGTGTCTGGTCCCGCTGGTGCTTGGGATGATGCTGATGCATCTGTTCCATCGGGACTTGCTGGCGCGGCAGAAATAGCGCGTTCAGGCGGCATGCGTGCAGCCATGCCAATCCGGGTGTCGTCGGGGCGGTCCTGCCGGATGCCGAAAACCAAGCACTGCGCCATCGCGGACAAATCGCCTGTCGGGCAGCGCGCTGCCATGCGAACGGCAAAGCCGAAACCCTTGCCTGAAAACCCCACTGCACAGGTCAGATCGAAGCCACGCCCGAGGGCAGCACCTGTGCGGACAGGAGCAATGGCGTGAAGGCATCGCACGCATGACCCTGGCGTAACTCACAAGGTTGCAGCATGTCGCGAGGAACCAAACGCATGCCGCGCTGAACAGGGACCGTCACAGGCGTGGCAAGCTGCGGACAGAAATGACCTGCGGGTTCATGTCTGCGCGGAATATGCAGGCCCCCGGAATATGCAGGCCCCCGGAATGCGCGGCGCTGTACAGCGTCGGTGCCGGGGCATGGCTTGGGCGCGTGAATTATACAGTGGTTTGAAAGGCTCAGACGCGCGGGGGCTGGCCTGACCAATCCAGCACGGCAGCATGCGCCACCGCAGTCTTGCACCGCAGGCCATGCACGATCCCACGCAGATAGAGGCGCAGAAACTGGCGGCGGCGGCCCGGATAGGCACGGATCCGCAGCGCCCAGCGCGGGATGACCACCAGACAGATCGGCCAGAACAGCCAGCCTGCCGCATAGCGATACAGGATCAGCGCATTGCGATGCTGATAGTAGATTTTCCACATCGGTTTGCCGATCTGTGCATTGCGGGCGGACGGATGGTCATGCGCAAAACGCAGTAACGGGCAGAAAGCGATCCGCCCCCCGGCGCGCGAGAGCCTGAGCGTCAGCAAGGCATCATCGCCATAGACGAACAGCCCGCCATCCGGCAACCCGGCCAGCGCCAGCCCTTCGCGCGACAGGAACAGCCCTACGAATGAGGCCCCGTCAACTGCTACAGGCGCTGCTGCTTCATAGGCGGCCGGGCCGACATGGAACCCTTCGCGCCCCTTGCGGGCGGTACGGATGAAGGTGCCCAGAGTTGCAAACGGATCGAATGTGGGGCGGTTGATATCGCAGATCTGTCCCTTCGGATCATAGACCGCGCCTGCCAGCGCGTCCCACTGTCCGGGCGCCGAGCTGTGAAAGCGCGCCAGGGTTTCCGCTTCGGGCCAGGCATCGTCATCCATGATCAGATACCAGTCAGGGTCCATCTGTCTGCGCGCAAAATCCAGCCCGGCAGCAAATCCACCCGCGCCGCCGCAATTCTCCGCAAGGCGCAGAACATTCAGCCGCGGGTCCGATATGCTGTCCAGAAAGGCTGCCGTCCCGTCATCCGAGGCATTATCGACGACGACAAGCGCTGTCAGATAGCCCGCAGGTTCGGCAAGCAGCCGCGCCACAGTGCGGCGCAACTGCCCGCAGCGGTTATGTGTGGCCACGACAGCCACCAGACGCCCTGCCGAGCAGGCATTCGAGGTGACAGCGGCGCGGTCCGGCCCGAGCCTGCGGAACAGATGGGAGGGTGCTTGCATGTTCATGCCTCAATCCCACCACAGAGGCTCTAATACAGGGTTAACAAAGCCTCTGCCGGAAAACTCAATTTCGCATCAAAGGTCGCTTTCCTGCCCGTTTTGCGCCGCGTTGCATGCCTGCGCGCCTGTCAGGCTTGATCCCGGTGAATATTGGGGTTTGGGCATGTGGCTGCAAGCGGGTGGCGTCGTTCTGGCTGGCGATGAACAGCTGGATCAGGGAATCAGTGACAGCATTCTGGTGACAACGGAACATGGCAGTTTCCTTGTCACCACAACGGGGAAATATGGCGGGCTTGCGGTCTACCGGATCGAGCCCGATGGCAGCCTGACCCTGACCGGCAGCATGATCTTTCCCGACAATCTGCAGATGCGCATCACGGATATGGTGGCGGCCGCCGAGATCGATGGCCAGATGATGATCTTCTTCGGGGCCTCGAGCACATTGACCGCTGTCGCGCTGCACGATGATGGCAGCCTCGGCCCGATCCGGCATGTGCCGTTCGAAGACCTGGAGAACGCGCATCTTGCGGGCACGGACGGGGCCTTGCTCAGCCTGGCGCAGCTGACTGATACCCCGACATCGTTGCTTCCGGCACATGAATGGCAGACCGAAACAGTTGCGGTCTATGAGATCACACTGAACGGGCAGACCCATGCGCTGACGCTCGGCGCGCTGGACCAGACAATTACCAGCTACCGGCTGATGCCGAATGGCGACTGGCTGGAAATCGATATGCTGGGCACCGCGCAGGGGCTCGCGATTCCTGCACCCACCGCCATGGAACTTGCATCCTTCGAGGATCAGGACTTTCTGCTTGTCGCCTCGTCGACCGGGTCCAGCATCAGCGTGATCGCGATCGCGCCTGATGGCACCTTGCAGCCGGTTCAGCATGTCATCGACACAGGCAGCACACGTTTTGCCAATGTGCAGGATCTTGCGGTCGTGGAACATGGCGAGCATGTCTTTGTCTTTGCGGTCGGCTCGGACCACGGTGTCACCATGTTCCGCCTGCTGCCCGACGGCCAGCTTGTCCATATGCAGACCTTTTCTGATGACCATGGCGGCACGCTGCATATGCCGCTGACCGTGTCCGCGACGGTCGTCGAAGACACGGTCCATGTCATGGTCGGCACTCAGAATGCGTTCGGAGTGTCACATTTCACTGTGGATCTGGCGCAGATGGGCGATGTGCAGATCGCCTCTGACAGCACGGCCGAGTTGCTGACCGGGACAGCAGGCCATGATGTGCTGATCGCGGCCAGTGATGGCGATACGCTGGTCGGCGGGGCGGGCCATGATGTTCTGGTCTCGGGACCGGGCCATACCACCATGACCGGCGGCGCAGGGGCCGATACTTTCGTGATCCGCGCAAGCAGCAGCGCGGTCACGATCACCGATTTCCACGCCGGTCAGGATCAGCTCGACCTGACTGATCTGCCGATGCTGCGCAATCTCGATCAGCTGTCGATCACCACGACCGCGACCGGGGCCATCATTTCCTATCGCGATATCACGATCACGATCCAGTCGCATGACGGCAGCCCGCTGACCGCCGAGGATCTGTTCCCAGAGGGTCTGACCGGACCCGATTCGCTGAGCATCATACTGGATCCGGTTCCGCCAGAGCCGGTCGGCCCGGAAAATCCGGTCTATCCCGAACCCCCTGCCCCGATACCGCCAAGCCCCCCGCCACCACCTGCGCCCGAGGATGTGCCCGGTCAGTATATCATCGGCACGGGCGGGCGTGACACGCTGACCGGCGGTGATGGAGATGACTATATCTACGGCGACACCAATCACGACGTGATTCATGGCGGCGGGGGCAACAATACGCTTTTTGGCGGGTTCGGGCATGACACGATCTTCGGCGGATCAGGCAATGATCTGATCGTCGGCGGGCCGGGCAATGACCGCATGTGGGGCCAGACCGGCAATGACACGATTTTCGGCGTTGCCGGGAACAACCGCTTTGGCGGCGGTCCGGGTGATAATCTGCTGGTCGGCGGGATCGGCAATGACACGATTTACGGTGGCATTGGCAATTCCACAATCTATGGCAATGCAGGTGAGAACAGCCTGTGGGGGATGCCCGGCGAAGATCTGATTCATGGCGGCGATGGCGATGACGTGATCGGCGGCGGGGCCGGAGATGACACCATCCACGGGCATGGGGGCAATGATACGATCTATGGCGGTCTGGGCGATGACCTGATCTATGGCGGCGCAGGGGATGACGTGCTCTGGGGGATGATCGGCGATGACACGATCTTCGGGGGAACCGGCGATGACTTCATCCATGGCGGGCCTGGCGATGATGTGCTTGACGGGGGCCCCGGCGATGACACGATCTGGGGCGGCCCTGGCGCGGATATCTTCATCTTCCGCGAAGGCCATGACACCCTTCTGATCATGGATTTCAGCTTTGACGACGATGACACACTGCATCTTGACCAGAATCTCTGGGGCGGCGGGCTGACCGCGGAACAGGTGATCGACTATTATGGTGCGGTCGAGGACGGCCAGATCGTGCTGGATTTCGGCAATGGCGATAGTGTCACCCTGGCGGGTATCACGGATCTCGACACGCTGTCGGACCATATCGCGTTCATATAAGCACCCGGCATGGGGCGGATGGGGTGATCGCGACACAAAGCCCATGCCTGCGGACGCGGGTCATCACAGGCCAGGACATACCCCGCACGGTGGTTCTGGCCTTGTGTTTCAGCATGATTGTTTCGCATTTCCTGCAGAATGGCGCGCAAGAGAAGCATTGTTAAGCAAAAATGGATAATCAGCTGAAACGAAACGCGAAATTCCATCATAAAGAACCTATCCTGCCCAATTTCGACCATGATCAGAGGGCAAATTCAACTCAGCCAAGGCAATGAGGGCAATACAGGCATCGCTGCAGCGGCAGAGTGAAACGTTCAAATCCGGAGAGATCCCATGAAATTCATTGCAAACATCAAGACCTTCGCCGCTGACGAATCCGGTGCTGTGACCGTCGACTGGGTGGTGCTGACCGCTGCCATCGTCGGTCTGGGCATCGCTGTGATCGCCTCTGTCCGCACCGGCACGCAGGATATCGGCAACAAGATCCAGGACTCGCTGGAATCAGCCACGATTGCCGATCTGGGCGATCTGTAGGCCCCGGCTGAAACTGGTGGCGGTGGCACCTGATTACGGGCCTGGCCTGACAAGAAGTCTTCAGGCCTCGCATACATGGCGGGGCCTGTTGTCGTGGATCGGTGACATATTTGCTTTCGGCAGTCATCCGCGGGCGTTTCGGAGGTTTTGAAAATGCGGTCTGAGAACATCCTCAAGACGTTCCTGAGCGATGACGCGGGCGCTGTCACTGTTGATTTCGTCATTCTGACCGCCGCGATCTGCACTCTGGGCGCTGCGATTGTTCTGACCGTCATCGGCGGTGCCAGAGATGTCGGCGATACGACCACCAGCTCTCTGACGACCGCCACGATCGACCCGGTCGGTCCCCTCTGATCCGCGACGCGAATGGTACATGCGGAAAATTCGCATCAAGGCCATGCTCGTGCCCCCCTCGCGGCCTCATTTCGCCATATTCTGCGGGTATTGCTTCGGAACAGAGCATGAGTCCGGCCCGCAGGCCGACACTCGTCAAGACAGAAGGACATCACAATGCGCCTCGTTTTCGGAGCAGTTCTGTTGGCCGGGATCGGCCTTGCAGGTTTCGCCGTGTTCCAGACCCATCAGCATATCTCGCAAATGCAGACAGAACTGGCGGAGGCGCGGCGCAACGCCAACACGGCCGAGATGGTCAATGTCTTTGTCAGCGCCAAACCGCTGCGCTACGGTGAGCGCCTGACCCGCAGCGATGTCCGTATTGCCCCGTTCCCGTCCTATGCTGTGCCCAGAGGGGCCTATACGGATGTGGATGATCTTTTCCCGAATAATTCGGACAGCCGCATCGTGCTGCGCGCGATGGAAGAACTCGAACCGATTCTGCAGGTGAAGCTGACCGAACCTGGCAAACAGGCCGGGATCACCTCGCATCTCACAGCAGGGAAGCGTGCATTCACTATTCCTGTGAACATGACTTCGGGCGTGGCCGGTTTCCTGCGTCCGGGCGACAATGTGGATATCTTCTGGACCGGCCGCACCGATCGCGGCGGCGAAGTGACACAGCTGATCCAGTCGCAGATGCGGCTGATCGCGGTTGACCAGAGCGCGGACATGGATCGCACCACCAATGTCGCCGCAGCGCGCACGGTCACGGTCGAGGCCAGCCCGCAACAGGCCGCAGCACTTGCGCAGGCACAGGGATCGGGACGTCTGTCACTGGCCCTTGTCGGGGCCGGAGACACGACGCCGGTCGAGGCTATCGAGATGACACAGGACAAGCTTCTGGGCATCGTGCGCGAAGAGCGTGTGGTCGAGACCGAGCAGAAATGCCATATCCGCACCCGCCGCGGTGGCGACATGGTGCTGATCGAGATCCCCTGCACCAACTGAGCCGCAAGTCCATCTGCACTGCGCATCGGCGACCCGCGCCCTACCAGATACGGAAGACGCAAGAGTTCTCTGCCCAATATCTGGGGCGCGGTTTTGCAAGCGTTGCATAAAAGCACATGAGCTTTGCCCTGCAAGTACAAGATTCTTGCAAAAAAAACGGATTTGAAGCATCCTCTCGCAAAATGACCGGGCAACGATCCGGCACGGGTCGGGCAAACCGGCCTGCGAGAGTAAAGAGCAGAGCAGTGGCAGAAAGCAGGCAAGATGAAATATCAGACACTCGCAGCGGCGTTGTTCCTTGGGGCTTCGTTCGCACTGGTGCCGGGCGCACCGGCTCAGGCTGACACGTTCCGGGTCATGAATGGCGGCGCTGCCTCGACCTTGCGCGTCTCGATGAACCGGGCTGTAGTGGTCGAGACCGACAATCCTTTTGCGGAACTCTCGATCGCCAATCCCGGCATTGCCGATATCTCGACCCTGTCGGACCGGTCGATCTATGTGCTTGGCAAGACACCGGGCCGCACCACGCTGACGATTCTGGGCCCCGACGGGTCGCTGGTGTCGAATGTCGAGGTGCAGGTCACGCCCGATATCGCCGAATTCCGTGAACGTCTGCGCCAGATCCTGCCCAATGAGAAGATCGAGGTCCGGACAGCGAATGACGGGATTGTCCTGTCGGGTGTCGTTTCGACGCCTGCGCGGCTGAATGCCGCGCTGGAACTGGCGCAGCGCTACGCGCCTGACCGGATTTCCAACCTGATGAGTGTCGGCGGCACCCAGCAGGTGATGCTGAAAGTGCGCTTCGCCGAGATGCAGCGCGGCATCGGCAAGAATCTGGGCACCAGCCTTTCGCTGCAAGCCGGATCGCGCGCGGATGCAACAACCGGGGTGTTCGCCAACCAGCCCATCGGTGCCGATGAGTTGATCTCGAACACGCCGCGGCATGGCGAACTGGGGTTCCGCATCGGTGGGGGTCGGTTGGGCGCGAGTGTGTTGATCGAGGCGCTGGAAACCCAGGGCATGGCGCGCACTTTGGCCGAGCCGAACCTGACGGCCCTGTCCGGGCAGGAGGCGTCTTTCCTCGCCGGGGGGGAATATCCCATTCCTGTGCTGCAGGACGGCGATGTCACGATCGAATACAAGCCCTTCGGGGTCCAGCTGGCCTTCACGCCGCGCGTGCTTGATGACAATGTGATCAATCTGCGCCTGGACGCTGCGGTCAGTTCGCTGGATGGCACCAATACTGTCTCGGTTGGCGGCACTACGGTCAATGCCTTCCGCCGCCGCGAGGCCAATACCACAGTAGAGCTGCGCGACGGCGAGAGTTTTGCCATTGCCGGGCTTCTTGAGGATGATTTCCGCGCCTCGTCGCGCAGCGTGCCCTGGCTGTCGGAACTGCCGGTGCTGGGCGCGCTTTTCCGCAGCGCGGATTATCAGCGCCAGCAGACCGAATTGGTCATCATCATCACTGCCCATCTGGTCACGCCGACCCGCGGCGAGGCGCTGATGCTGCCGACGGATCGTGTCCGCCCGCCCACCGAGCGCGAGCTGTTCCTCAGCGGTCGCATGACGGGTGCGGGCTCCGGGGCGCTGGGCGAGATCGCACGTCAGGATTTCGGTGGGTCCTATGGCTATGTCCTGGACTGATCCCGGCCGTCACACGCGCTTAACAAAGGAGCCTGTCATGGCGATCAACCGACGCAATTTCCTGATTGGTGCCGCCGGGCTTGGACTTGCGGCCTGCAGTGATCCGCATTCGAGCTTCAATCGCGAAGCCGGTATCGATCTGGATGAGGGTGGCTTCGGCAATCCGACCATGCACAACAAGTTGCTGCAGAGCGGCAAGATCAGCCTGGCCGAGGTGATGACGCATCGGTTCCATGCCGAGGTGCCCTCGATGGTGAATTTCGCCTTTGACAGTGCCAAACTGGATGACGAGGCGATTGCCATCCTGACGCTGCAGGCGCGCTGGATGAAGCATTTTCCGGAACTGCGCTACAAGATCTATGGGCATACGGATGCCGTGGGCAGTGCGGCCTATAATTATCGCCTCGGGCTGCGCCGTGCCAATGCGGTCAAGCGCTGTCTTGTGTCGCTGGGGGTGCCCGCGCGCAGCATCATTGCGGTCGTGTCGCGCGGCGAAACCCAGCCGCTGATCGTGACCGAGGGCAAGGAACCGGCGAACCGGCGCACTGTGACCGAAATCGCGGGCATGGTCCGGCGCAGGGCAACAGTGATGGATGGCCAATATGCGCGGATCATCCGGCGCGAATATGTTGCCAGCGCGACCGAGATCCACGCCCCCGAAAGCTGATGCCGGTTTGATCCCGGCTGCCGAATGACCGCGCCCGCGCCGTTCTGGCGCGGGTTTCTGGTATCTGCGCCATGGGGACGCCGGTCTGGCGGTCGCGCAGGCAGACTGGCCGATGCCTGCGCCGGCGAATCGAGGCGCTTTTTCCGGACCTGCTGCAAACTGTCGAACAATTTCGCTTTCGTGGCCCAATTCTCGCCAGATTTATGAACAATCTTTTCTAAAGACATAGCCGGTAATCTGACGCGGAAGCGAATCTGTCGGACCCGGACCAGAGCAGATAAGAAACGAATTTCTAGAGGATGCCAGCATGGCGAGCGCAACACAGACAGTTCCCCAGACGATCCGCGCCTGTACAGTGTCGCGGGATGTGCAGAATTTTGATCTGCTGATCGAGGATATGGAAAGCGTCTATCACGAGGACTGGGGCGATCTGGCCTTCGGCGAATCGATTGCCTTTCTCGACAGCGAGGAGTCGGCTGATCTGGAAATGCTGGCCATTGCGCTCGATGATGAGGATGAGCCCAATCTGGGGCTGATCCGGTCGGTGATCGAAAAGGCCGCCGGACGCGGCATTCATGTGCTGCTGATCGCCGAGGCGCTGTCCCCGATCGTGCTGCATCAGCTGTTGCGCGCGGGCGCTGATGACTTTGTCCCCTACCCGCTTCCCGAAAACGCGCTGCAGGACGCCATCACCCGGCTGAAGAAACAGACCAGTCAGGCCAATCTGGCAGCCGCCCCGTCCCTTGCGGCCCCGAGCGGCAAGAACGGGTCGGTCTTTGCGATCCACGCGCTGGCCGGGGGTGCCGGGGGCACGAATTTCGCGGTCAATCTGGCCTGGGAACTCAGCGCCCTGAGTGCGGCACGCAACCAGACAGTCTGCATCCTGGATTTCGATTTCCAGTCCGGGTCGGTCTCGACCTATCTCGATCTGGCGCGCACCGAAAAGGTCTATGAGCTCTTGTCGCAGACCAGCACCATGGATCGCGACGCGTTTTTCGCAGCGACTCAGTGCTTTCAGGAACGGCTGCAGGTGCTCACGGCCCCGGCCGATATGCTGCCGCTTGATCTGCTGACCCCGGATGAGATCGAGCGCGTCATCTCGATGGCGCGCGATCAGTTCGATTTCGTGATCATCGACATGCCGCGGACCATCGTCCACTGGACCGAAACTGTGCTGCAGATGTCGGATCTCTATTTCGCGCTGCTGGAGCTGGATCTGCGATCCGCACAGAACACGCTGCGCATGATCCGCGCGCTCAAGGCAGACGGGATCTCGATGGACCGGCACCGTTTCATCCTCAACCGCGCGCCGCGCTTCACCGATCTGGGCGGCAAGGCGCGCGCCAAGCGCATGGCCGAGAGCCTTGGCATCAGCATCGCGGTGCATCTGCCCGATGGCGGCAGCCAGATCCGCGATTCCAATGATCACGGGCTTCCGCTGGCGGAATATGCGCCCAAGAACCCTGTCTGCAAGGAAATCCAGAAATTTGCCGCCGCGCTTTTCGAGACTTCGGAAAACACGCGGATCGCGGCTGAGTAACATCTAGAGGCGAGACATGTTCGCAAGATATCGCAAGACAACAGGCAGCCAGCCGGTAAAACCGGTGGACATAGCGCCCGAGCAGGCAAAGCCGCACGCGCAGGAAACGGCGCGCGCGCCGAAGCGACCGGGCAAGCCGGATGTTGCAATACCCGCGCGCGCCGCCGATGCGGATCGCGTCGAGAAACGCAAACAGCGGATGAACGGGATCAAATCCGATCTGCACAAACGCTTGCTGGAAAACCTGAACCTCTCGGCGCTCGAACATGCCAGCGAGGCGGAGCTGCGCTCCGAGATCAACACCATCGCCGCTGAGGCCCTGTCCGAAATGGATGTGGTTCTCAACAGCGAAGAACGCGCGACGCTGAACAAGGAGCTTTATTTCGAGGTGATGGGCCTTGGCCCGCTGGAGCCGCTTCTGCAGGATGATACAGTCAACGACATCCTTGTGAACGGGCCCAAGCAGGTCTTTGTCGAACGCGCAGGCAAGCTGGAACTGACCGATGTCGCCTTTCGCGACGAGCGCCATCTGCTGCGCATCATCGACAAGATCGTGTCGGCTGTGGGGCGGCGGGTGGATGAATCCAACCCTTATGTCGATGCGCGCCTCGCCGATGGCTCGCGCTTCAACGCGATGGTGCCGCCGGTCGCAGTGGACGGCTCGCTGGTCTCGATCCGGAAATTCAAGAAAGAGAAGCTCAGCATCACGGATCTGGTGCGTTTCGGGGCGTTTTCCGAAGAAATGGCGCTCTATCTCGAAGCGGCGGTCTCGACCCGGCTGAATGTGATTGTCTCGGGCGGGACCGGCTCGGGCAAGACCACGACGCTCAATGCGCTGTCGAGTTTCATCGGCAATGACGAGCGGGTCCTGACCATCGAGGACACGGCCGAATTGCAGCTGCAGCAGGCCCATGTCGGCCGGATGGAAAGCCGCCCGGCCAATATGGAAGGCAAGGGCGCCGTCACCCAGCGCGACTGTCTGCGCAACGCGCTGCGGATGCGCCCGGACCGGATCATCGTCGGCGAAACCCGCGGCGAGGAAGTGATCGACATGCTGCAGGCGATGAATACGGGCCATGATGGCTCGATGACCACGATCCACGCCAACTCGGCCCGTGACGGGGTCAGCCGGCTGGAAAACATGGTCGCGATGGCCGGGATCGACATGCCACTGCGCGCGGTGCGCAGCCAGATCGGGTCGGCGGTGAACCTGATCGTGCAGGCGTCGCGCCTGCAGGACGGCTCGCGCCGGATGACGTCGATCACCGAAGTCACCGGCATGGAAGGTGAGATCATCACCATGCAGGAAATTTTCCGCTTCGAGCGCACTTCGCTGGAACCCGATGGCACGATCATCGGCCATTTCACGGGAACCGGCCTGCGCTCGCATTATTCAGATCGCTTCAAACGCTGGGGATATGACCTGCCTGCCAGCATCTATGATGAAGTCAGGGTCCGGAGATAAGCCATGGAACTGTCTATCAGCCCACTGATCTATCTGGCCATTTTCGGGGCGGTGCTGCTGCTCATCAATGGGATCTACCTGATCACATTCGGGCGCAGCATCGAGCATGATTCCAAGCTGAACCGGCGTCTGGAACTGATGCAGAAAGGCCAGGCCAAGAAAGACGTGATGGAGCAGCTGCGCAAGGAGCGCTCTGTTCATGGCGGGGGCATGTCGATCCCGCTCTACGGCCTGCTCGAAGAACGCGCGCGCCGGGGCAATATCGCCTTTTCGGCGCGCGCGCTGCTTCTGCTGATGCTGGGGCTCAGCGCTTTCAGTTTCGCCATGCTGACGCTGGCCACATCGAGCGAGATCAGCATCCGTGCCGGCATCTCGGTCCTGTTCGGCTTTGGCGGGGTGTTTTTCTGGGTTTCGGGCAAGGCAAGAAAGCGCGTTGCCGCGATCGAGGAACAACTGCCCGAAGCCATTGACCTGATCGTGCGGTCGCTGCGCGTGGGCCATCCTTTCGGTGCCGCGCTCGGGATCGCGGCGAATGAGGTGGCGGACCCGTTGGGCACGGAACTGGGCCTGATCGCAGATGAGATTGCCTATGGGCGCGACGCGGGCGAGGCGATTGCCGAATTCGGCGAGCGTGTCGGCTTGCAGGATATCCGCTTCCTCGCTGTTGCGGTCTCGATCCAGCAGAAATCGGGCGGCAATCTGGCCGAAATTCTGGACGGGCTGGCCAAGGTCGTGCGCGCGCGCTTCAAGCTGTTCCGTAGGGTCAAGGCGATCACGGCAGAGGCGAAATGGTCCGGCATGTTCCTGTCGGGTTTCCCGATTGCGGCCATGCTGATGATCCAGGCGATCAAGCCGGATTATTACGACAATGTAAAGGAAACGCCACTATATGTGCCGCTGGCCATAGCTGTCTGCGTGTTTCTGACCATCAACATCATCTACATGCGCAAGATGACCGATATCAAGGTGTAAACGGGCATCTTGTGTCTGTGCCGGAACAATGAAGGCGAGTGAACCATGTTTGAGATTTTCGACGGCCCGACGGGACTGATCGCGCTGGCCGCGCTTGGCGGAACGGTCATGCTGGGGCTTGCGCTGCTCACTCTTATCCGCAGCGAACGCCCTGACCCGATGCAGAAATTCTCGCAGGAAGCGAAGTCGCGCAAACCCGGTTCGCGCGATCAGGGCAAGGGGCTGCGCCGGGGAAAAGGGCGCGAGATCAAGGCACTGGATAACTTCTCGCGCTTTCTGGAGCCTGAGAACGAGAAAGAGCTTTCCACGGCGCGCCAACGCATGATTCAGGCCGGGTATCACGGCAAACATGCAGTGCGCGATTTCGCGGCCCTGCAATTCGTTCTGGCGCTGACATGTCTTGCCGGATCTTTGCTGGTGGTCTTCGTTCTGTTTCCGGAACAGTTTGACAGCCCGATCACGATGGGTCCGGCGCTGATCGCCCCCATGCTGCTGGGTTATTTCGGACCACGGCGCTGGATCGAAAGCCGGATCGAGGCGCGCAAGGACGAAATCCTGTCGGGGTTTCCCGATGCGCTTGACATGATGCTGATCTGCGTCGAGGCGGGGCAATCGCTCGACCAGTCGATCCAGCGCGTTTCGCGTGAAATCCTTGATGCCTATCCGGCTCTGGGCGAAGAGCTTGGCGCAGTGGGTGAACAGGTCAAGGCCGGGCGGGAGCGCAGCGATGTGCTGAAGGATCTGGCGAAACGCTGCGATATCTCGGACATAACCTCCTTTGTGACAGTCATGGTCCAGGCATCGACCTATGGCACCTCGATCACGGATGCGTTGCGCGTCTTTGCCGCCGAAATGCGGGACAAGCGGATCATGCGTGCCGAAGAGAAAGCAAACCTCTTGCCGACCAAGATGACATTGGGCACAATGATGTTCACTGTGCCGCCATTGCTGATCATCCTGATCGCGCCCTCGGTCGTGGGGATCATGACGGATCTGAATGGCGGAAATATCGCAACCGGAATGTAGTTTTGCGTCTGATCATCCTTGGGACTTTGGCTGGAATGCTGGCGGGCTGCGCAGATACGCCGGGCAACCCCATGGATGCCGTGATCGACAGCGCGGGACCTGATCAACTGGGGCCAACACGCCGCGGGCCGGATATCCCCGATGCGGTGGACGGGCTGGTCGTCGGCCATCGCCTGATGGCGGCCGGGGAATTTGAGCTTGCGCTGCGCGAATATCACCGTGGCGCGGCCGAACATGGTGCCAATGTTGATGTGCTCTCGGCAATCGGGTCGGCAAATCTGCGGCTGGGTCGGCTTCATCAGGCCGAACAGGATCTGCGCCGCGCTCTGGAGCAGGATGAAACCTTCGTCGCGGCGCATAACAATCTTGGCGTGGCCCTTGCGGAACAGGGCAAATGGGCCGAAGCCCAACTGCATTTCCGCAACGCTTTTGTATTTGACAAGGGGCGCTCGCCCGAAATCCGCGAAAATCTGCTTTTGGCCATCGAAAAGACAGGCAAAACGGGTTATGGTGAAGCTGAGGCAGATCAGCTTTTGCTGATGCGACGGGGTGCGGGCAGATTTCTTCTGCTGTCCACGCCCCTCTGAAAGAGCAGTGAGGACGCGAAAATGCGCCACCCTATCCTTTTTGCGCTGCTTGCGGGCAGCGGCTTTGCAATGTCCGGTTGCGAAGACAGCAGCAAAGCCAGCGTAAGCCGCGCCATCGACAGTGTGGTGGAGGTGGATCACCAGAACATGGCCGAACTGATGCTGGCTGCGGGCGACCCGGCCGAGGCCGTCAATTTCTTCGCCACCCATCTGCAACAGCATCCCGACAATATCCAGAGCCTGCGCGGTCTGGCGCGATCGCTGGTGCGTGACAGGCGCGTTTCCGAAGCGCTTCCGGTCTGGCACCGAGTCACCGCGCACCCTGAAGCCGAAAACGATGACCGTGTCATGCTGGCCGACACCTATATTCGCGCAAATAACTGGGCCGAGGCGGAAGCTACGCTCAACAGCATCCCGCCGACGCATGAGAGCTTTGACCGCTACCGGCTGGAAGCGATGATCGCCGACAGCAAACAGCAATGGAAACGGGCCGATCATTTCTATGAGACCGCCGCCGGGCTGACAACGCGGCCTTCGAGCGTGTTCAATAACTGGGGTTTTTCCAAACTGACCCGCGGCAAACCGGCCGAGGCCGAGCCGCTGTTCAATCAGGCCCTGCAACATGATCCGACCCTGTTCACAGCCAAGAACAATCTGGCACTGGCGCGGGCCGGGCAGCGCAATTACCGCCTGCCCATGGTCCAGATGACCCAGCAGGAACGCGCGCAGCTGCTCTATACCATGGCGATCGCCGCGATCCGTCAAGGGGATACGACCATCGGCCGCACCCTGCTGGCAGAGGCGATTGACACGCATCCGCAGCATTACGAGGAAGCCGTGCGCGCGATGCGCGCGCTGGAAGCCGGGGGGCAGGGCTGATGATGTTGAGCGCGCAATCGGCGCTGTGGTTTCTGCCCTTTGTTGGCCCGATCGCCCTCTGGGTGGCGTTCAGCGATATGAAATGGATGAAAATCCACAATTATGCCGTACTGGCCCTGGTCGGGGTCTATCTGGTGATCGGCCTGATCGCCCTGCCCTTCCAGACCTGGGCCTGGGGCTGGCTGAGCCTGCTTGTGGTGCTGGTTGTGGGCTTCGCGCTCAGCTCGGTTGGTTTGCTGGGCGGGGGCGATGCAAAATTCGCAGCCGCCATGGCACCGTTCATCGCGCTGGGTGATCTGAGCCTGTTCCTGATGTTGCTGGCCGGTGTCACCATTGTCAGCTTCATCGCCCACCGGGCGCTGCGCGCGCTGCCTGTGGCGCAGGCCCTGGCACCGGGCTGGGAAAGCTGGCACAGGCGCGAGTTTCCGATGGGGCTGGCACTGGGCCCCAGCCTGCTCTTCTATCTCGGCCTCGCCACTGTGTTCGGCAATGGCGGCGCTTAGCATTCTCTTCAGGTTTTTGATGCAAGCTGACAACTGACAGACAGGGAAAACACCATGAATGTCCAGACTGGCCCGATCCAAGCCCCGCCTGTTCCGCGCAGCCTTGACGCGACCGGGCTCAGCCCTGTGCTGATGCGTGACATATTGCTCAAGACAATGTTCCGCATGTCGCTGACCAAGATCTCGGATCTGTCGCGCACCATCTGCCTGCCCATCCCGCAAACCATCGAGCTGATCGATCTTGCACGGGCCGAAAAACTGATCGAGGCCATGGCCACAATCTCTGCCAGCGCGCAATCCGAGGCCAGCTTCCAGCTGACCGATGCCGGCAAGGCGCGCGCGCTCGATGCGCTCAGCCAGTCGGAATATTACGGGGCGATGCCTGTGCCACTGGACATCTATGAGCAGCAGATCCGGCGTCAGTCGATCCGCGATGTGCAGATCACCCGGCGCCAGCTGAAAATCGCCATGGGGGATCTGGTGCTGCCCCCCAGCCTGATGGATGATCTGGGCCCGGCGGTCAGTTCCGGGCGCTCGATTCTGCTCTACGGGCCGCCGGGAAACGGCAAATCCTCGATCTCGAACGGGATACGGGCAGCGATGGGTGACCGGATCTATGTGCCGCGCGCCGTCGTTCATGCCGGGCAGATCATCAGCGTCTATGACCCGATCGTGCATACGGTCGCCGAAAGTTCGGAAGACAACCCCTCATTGCTGCGCCAGTCCGGCAACCGTTTTGACAATCGCTATGTCTATTGCGAGCGCCCGACCGTGATCACCGGGGGCGAGCTGACGCTGGACATGCTCGATCTCAAGTTCAACCCGGTCTCGCGCACCTATCAGGCCCCGCTGCAGTTCAAGGCGACCGGGGGCGTGTTCATCATCGACGATCTTGGTCGGCAAGAGGAACCGCCACAAGCCATCGTGAACCGCTGGATTGTCCCGATGGAAATGAATTACGACATCCTCGCGCTGCAATCGGGCGAGAAATTCATCGTCCCCTTCGATACGCTGGTGATCTTTTCGACCAATTTTCACCCCAACGACATTTTCGACCAGGCGGCCCTGCGGCGCATCTTCTACAAGATCAAGATCGACGGCCCGGATCAGGCGGATTTTCTCAAGATCTTTGCGCTCGTGGCCAAGAAACGCAAGATACCGCTGGATGAAGATTCGATCATCCATCTGATGCAGAAGAAATATCCGACCATCAAGAATGTCTATGCCAATTACCAGCCGGTTTTCCTGATCGACCAGATGATCGCGATCTGCGCATTCGAGGGGCAGTCCCCGCATATGTCGCCAGAGCTGATCGACCGGGCCTGGAAGAACATGTTTGTCGAGCACGAAGCCATCACGCGCTGAAACGCTGTCAATTCCAGCCGCATGATGCTGGACCGGGTTTTGCGGTTGCGCAATCTGCAAGCCGGGAAAGATGGACACCGCGCCGCGCCCAGTCATGCGCGGTCAGTCTATCGCGGCAGTGCGCGCTTCGAGGATGTCAAAGGGAACGCCCGGTTCGGCCTTGGCGCAGCGGATGACCAGCGAGGTCTTGACAGTGATCACATTATCCGCCGCCAGCAGCTGCTCGGTCAGGAAGTTCTGGAAAGTGGACAGATCGGGGGCCACGCATTTCAGGATGAAGTCGATCTCGCCATTGAGCATGTGGCATTCTCGCACCAGCGGCCATTCGCGACAGCGCTGTTCGAACCGGGCCAGATCGGCCTCGGCCTGGGAATTCAGCCCGACCATGGCGAAAACCTGCACTTCAAACCCCAGATCGCGCGCATTGACCCGCGCGTGATAGCCCTTGATGAAACCGGCCTCTTCCAGACTGCGCACCCGACGCAAGCAGGGCGGCGCAGAGATCCCGACCCGCTTGGCCAGTTCCACATTGGTCATGCGTCCATCCGCCTGCAATTCTGCCATTATCTTGCGATCAATCGGATCAAGCTTGCTACCCGACATGGCTCACTCCCTGAATTTTGCACTTCTTTACGCCTGACCGCCACTGTGCGCAATATTGTTTCAAGAACGCGCAATATTTTAATCCGTATCGAGCCGCGCGCCCTGCCCTCTTGTGCTGCGCGCTGCAGTGCTTAGATTGCGCGCGACATGACGGATCAAAGGACGATTTCATGACCGAGACGCGCCATACACGGCTACTGATCATCGGCTCCGGACCTGCAGGCTACACTGCGGCGGTCTATGGGGCCCGCGCCATGCTGGAGCCGATCCTGGTGCAGGGCATCCAGCCGGGCGGGCAATTGACGATCACGACCGAGGTCGAGAACTGGCCCGGCGACACGATGGTCACGGGGCCCGAACTGATGGTGCGTATGGAAGCCCATGCAAGCGAGATGGGGGCCGAAATCATTTCCGATCATATCAGCGCGCTTGATCTGTCGGCACGGCCCTTCACGGCGCAGGCCGATAGCGGCATGACCTTGACTGCGGATGCAGTGGTTCTGGCGACCGGGGCACAGGCGCGCTGGCTGGGAATCCCGTCGGAAGAGAAATACAAGGGCATGGGCGTATCGGCCTGCGCCACCTGCGACGGGTTTTTCTATCGCGGGAAAGAGGTTGTCGTGATCGGCGGCGGCAATACGGCGGTCGAGGAAGCGCTGTTTCTGACCAATTTCGCGTCCAAGGTGACGCTTGTGCATCGCCGCGACAGTCTGCGCGCGGAAAAGATCCTGCAACACCGCCTGATGGAGAACCCCAAGGTCGAGGTGATCTGGAACCACACGCTCGACGAGGTTCTTGGCGATGGCAGCGCACCGGGGGTCGAGGGTGTGCGGCTGCGCGAGGTCGCGACGGGTGCAACGCGCGATCTGGCCTGCGCGGGCGTGTTCATCGCCATCGGCCACAGCCCGGCGAGCGAATTGGTCAAGGACCAGTTGCAGATGCAGGAAGGCGGCTATGTCTGGGTCGAGCCGGGCAGCACGCGCACATCCATCCCCGGTGTCTTTGCGGCGGGCGATCTGACCGACCATATCTACCGCCAGGCCGTCACCAGCGCGGGCATGGGCTGCATGGCCGCGCTCGACGCCGAGAAGTACCTGTCAGAACAGGGTTAACGGACAATCGGCTCCAGCGCATCATAAAGCGCGCGACCGTCCCAGGCAGGTTCGCCAAAGGCGATCTCGGGCAGGCTGTCGGGTTTGAACCTCAGGGCCCGCAGTTCCGCCTCGGTTACAAAACGGCGCGCCGTGACCACGCCAGCCGGGTCACGCCAGTCCGCGTGCAGCGCC
>SKRP01000111.1 GCA_007118445.1 Natronohydrobacter sp. | reverse complement strand
GGTGTCGGCGCGGGGTCCGGTGCTGCGGCGGTCTGGGTGTCTTCGCTGGGCGCAGGGGCAGGCGCGGGCCGGTCAGGCCGCGCGCGCGGGCGCTCGCTGGTCGTCGGGGCCATGGCCGCGCGCTCGGTCGCCTCAGTTTCCGTTTCCGTGGCTTCGGTCACGATTTCGGTGGTGGCTTCGGGCGGGGCAGTCTCGGTCTGTTCGGGCTCGGGCAGCGGGGTTTCTGCTTCCGGGTCCGGCTGTGCGGCAGGCTGGGCTGCGACATCCACCTCGGCGCTGTCGGGCGGGGCCTCGGACGGGGTCGGGGCGACGCGATCCACCGGGCGCGGGCGCGGGCGCAGGCTGGCACCGGGCGCGGGCACCGGCGAAAAGATCACGCCCGTCGATGGCTCGGACGGGGTTGGTTCGGGTGTCGGTTCCGGCGCAGGCTGCGGCGTCGGTTCCGGGGCAGAGGTCGGCTCTGGTTGCGGCGCAGGCGTTGGTTCCGGCTCTGGTTGCGGCGCAGGCGTGGGCTCGGGAGTCACTGGCTCGGGGGTCACTGGCTCGGGGGTCACTGGAGCAGGGGCCTCGATCTCCGGCTCTGGCGCAGGGGGCGCCGGGGCGGGGTCTGGCGCTGTTGCTTCGGGTTGTGGCGCGGTCAGGGCCGCGAAATCATCCGCCGAGATGATCGACACATCCGCCACCGGGATTTCCAGCGTGCTGTCAGGGGCCTGAAACAGATCGAACAGCATGACCCAGAGGATCAGGCCAAGATGCGCCACACCCGAGACTTTCTGCCCCGTGTCCATGCGTCCCCAGATGCCTGCCACCATGGCCATACGATCACGCTACCCTTTCAAGCGGTCACTCGGGCGTGCCGTCGAAACGCGGCCCGCCCTGATCGGTGACCAGCCCGATATTGTTGAACCCGCCTGTATTCAGCGCCCCCATCACCTGCACGACGCGCGCATAGGGGATCGCGCCATCCGCGCGCAAAAACACCTTGTTGTCGCGGCGCTCTTCGGCAATCGCACGCAGCTGCGGGATCAGGTTGTCAGGGTCGATCTCGGAGGACATGATCATCACCGCGCCATCAGCGGTCAAGGTCACCGAAAGCGGTTCTTCCTGTTCGGCCGGCAACGCGCCTGCAGAGGTGCGCGGCAATTCCACCGGCACGCCCACGGTCAGCATGGGGGCCGCCACCATGAAGATGATCAAGAGCACCAGCATCACATCGACAAAGGGCGTGACATTGATCTCCGACATCCGCCCCGCACCGCCGCGCCGCCTGCGCCGCCCTGTGCCGCCGCCTTTCTTGATGAATTGCGCGCCCATGGCTCAGGCCGCGTCCAGCTGGCGCGACAGGATGGTGTTGAACTCGTCGGCAAAGCCTTCATAGCCCGAGATGATCGCATCGCTGTCATCGGTCAGCTTGTTGTAGAAGATCGTCGCCGGGATCGCGGCCAGCAGCCCCAGACCAGTCGCGAGCAGCGCTTCGGCAATACCGGGAGCGACAACGGCCAGATTGGTGGATTGCGCCAGCGCGATTTCCTCGAATGCGTGCTTGATCCCCCAGACTGTGCCGAACAGCCCGATGAAGGGCGAGGCAGAACCCACCGAGGCCAGAAAGGTCAGCCCTGCGGTCAGATCGCGCGATTCCTTGGTGATCGCGACATCCATCGAGCGGTCGATGCGCGCCACGGCACCGGGGATCAACCGCCCGTCAGCGCGATGCGAGCGCCGCCATTCGGTCATGCCTGCCGCAAAGACCCGCTGCGGCGAGGTCGCAGGCGCAGGCCCGATCTGGTCGTACAACTCGTCGAGCGGTTCGCCCGACCAGAAGGCCGTCTCGAACTCTTCGGCCTCGATTCGGGCGCGGCGATAGCGGATATGTTTCTGCACAATGATCGCCCAGGACCAGAAGGACGCGACGATCAGCGAGATCATCACGAGCTGCACGGTCAGCGTGGCGCGCGCGAAAAGGGCGACGAGCGAGAAATCAATCTCCTGCGTCGAAGTCAGGGTTGTGGGATCCATGGGCCTCTGCTCACTCGATATGCGCCACTCTCAAGCGGTGGCTTTGCGCGCGATCATACAGCAAGACAAGCGGCGGACCAACACAAGCGTGTTATACCTGCGGTTTATTCGGCGGGTTTTCGGCGATTTTGTGCATCAGTTCTGCAGGCAGGGCCTGTGGGCGTCCCGTGTCACTCAGGCAGACCAGCGTCACCTCGGCCTGAAACAGCGTTTTTCCGTCACGCGTGACGGATTGCACCAGCACCAGCCGCGCGGCTTTGTGGCTGGTATAGGTGGTGGTGACCTGGAGCAGATCGTCGAACCGCGCGGGCGCAAGGTAATCGGCCACCACCCGGCGCACGGCAAAGACGCCATCGCCCGCGGCCTTCATCGCGGCCTGATCGAAGCCAAGGTCGCGCAGCCACTCTGAGCGGCCGCGCTCGATGAATTTCAGGTAATTCGCGTAATAGACGATGCCTGCAAGGTCGGTGTCCTCGTAATAGACGCGGAGGGGGAGGGTATGGGTCATTTGGTATTGTCCGTCTTGATCAGACCCGAGAAGCCTGCGACGGCGAGCAGGGTGAGGGCCCAGCCCATCGCGATATGAAACCACAGATAGCCGCGCGCCAGCATCCCGCGCGTATTGCGGTCATCGGGAATCCAGTAGCTTTGCATTTCCAGCGCGACCACAGGAAACAGCGTATCAGCGGAATAGAAAAGCGCGTTGAACTGAGGGTAGGATG
>SKRP01000254.1 GCA_007118445.1 Natronohydrobacter sp. | reverse complement strand
TGGCCCTCAAACACATTATAGTCGATGGCCGATTGCTGGGCGCTGGCTGTGATTGTTTTCGACTTCTCCGGGTCCCAGACCACCAGATCGGCATCCGCGCCCACAGCGACAGCGCCCTTTTTCGGATACATGCCGAAAATCTTGGCGACATTGGTCGAGGTCACAGCGACAAATTCATTCATCGTGATCCGCCCTGTGCGCACGCCTTGGGTCCAGAGCATCGGCATCCGGTCCTCCAGCCCGCCGGTGCCATTGGGGATCTTGGTGAAATCCCCCACCCCGAAGCGCTTCTGATCCGTCGTGAACGCACAATGGTCGGTGGCCACTGCCGAGAGCGTGCCCGAGGCAAGCCCGGCCCAGAGGCTGTCCTGATGCGCCTTGTTGCGAAACGGCGGCGACATGACGCGGCGGGCGGCATGGTCCCAGTCGGGATGGAAATATTCGGATTCGTCCAGCGTCAGATGCTGGATCAATGGCTCGCCCCAGACGCGCTTGCCATTCTGTTTGGCGCGGCGGATCGCTTCATGGGATTCTTCGCAGGACGTGTGCACGACATAGAGCGGCACACCGGCCATATCGGCGATCATGATGGCGCGATTGGTGGCCTCGCCTTCGACCTGAGAGGGGCGCGAATAGGCGTGACCTTCAGGGCCAGTATTGCCTTCGGCGAGCAGCCTGGCCGAGAGTTCGGCCACGACATCGCCGTTTTCGGCATGAACCATCGCGATGCCGCCCACTTCGCGTACGCGACGGAAGGACGCGAACAGCTCATCATCATTCACCATCAGCGCGCCCTTATAGGCGAGGAAATGCTTGAAGCTGGTTATGCCGCGCTTCACGGCCTCTGGCATCTCGTTGAAGACCTGCTCGGACCACCAGGTGATCGCCATGTGATAGCTGTAATCGCAATGCGCGCGGCCGGATTTATTGTCCCACATCTTCAGCGCATCCATCAGGCCCTGACCGGGCGAGGGCAGCGCGAAATCAATGACCATGGTGGTCCCGCCCGAAAGCGCGGCGCGGGTGCCGCTCTCGAAATCATCGCTGGAATAAGTGCCCATGAAGGGCATTTCCAGATGCGTATGCGGGTCGATCCCGCCGGGCATGATGTAGCAGCCGGTCGCGTCCAGCGTGGTGTCGCCCGACAAGTTCGGGCCGATCTCGGTGATCTTGCCGCCCTCGACCCGGATATCGCCGGGATAGGTCAGGTCATGGGTAACAATGGTGCCGTTCTTGATGACCGTGCTCATGATTCAACTCCCCGTTCTTACTTCAGCCGCGCAGGGCTGCATCATCTTGTAAGGTGCGTGCTCAGGCACGCACCACCTCTGCAGTCTCGAGCACCGCATGCAACAACACATTCGCGCCCGCCTCGGCCCATGCGGGCGAGATTTCCTCGGCCTCGTTATGCGACAGCCCATCGACGCAAGGACACATGATCATCGCTGTCGGATAGAGCCGGTTGATCCAGCAGGCATCATGACCTGCGCCCGAGACAATATCCATATGACTATAGCCCAGCCGCTCAGCCGCATCGCGGATGCGGCCCAGCAGCGTTTCGTCAAAAGCAGGCGGGTCGAACTGGCCCACGACATGGCCGCTGAATTTCACCCCGATATCAGCGCAGAGGCCGGGCGCGCGAGTGTTGAACTCCTCGACCATCCCCATCAGGACATCCAGCTTGTGACTGCGGAAATCTACTGTAAAAACAACCTTTTCCGGGATGATGTTGCGGCTGTTGGGATAGACATCGATATGCCCGATCGCACCCGCTGCATCGGGTTGGCGCGCCATGGCGATCTCATGCACCAGCTCTGTCACCCGCGCGAGCCCCCGCCCCGCATTGCGGCGCAGATACATCGGCGTCGATCCGGTATGCTGGCCCTTGCCGGTCACTGTGCATTCGATCCAGCGCAGCCCCTGCCCATGGGTGACAACCCCGATCTCCTTGCCCTCGGCTTCCAGGATCGGCCCCTGTTCGATATGCAGCTCCAGAAAGGCATGCATCTTGCGGCTGCCCGCAGGCTCATCCCCCTTCCAGCCGATCCTCTCCAGCTCATCGCCGAAGCGCTTGCCGGATGCGTCCACGCGGTCGTAAGCCCAGCCGCGGTCCAGCACCCCCGCGAACACGCCCGAGGCCAGCATGGCGGGCGCAAAGCGCGTGCCCTCTTCGTTGGTCCAGTTGGTCACCACGACCGGGCGGCGCGTCTTGATCCCCAGATCATGGATCGTGCGCACCACTTCCAGCCCCGCCAGAACCCCCAGAACCCCGTCATATTTCCCGCCCGTGGGCTGCGTGTCGAGATGAGATCCGACATAGACCGGCAATGCCTCGGGGTCCGTGCCTTCGAAACGGGCAAACATCGTGCCCATTTCATCGACGCCCATAGTGGCACCCGCCGCCTTGCACCAGGACTGGAACAGATGCCGCGCCTCGCTGTCCTCATCCGTCAGGGTCTGACGATTATTGCCGCCCGCGATGCCAGGGCCGATCTGCGCCATTTCCATCAGGCTGTCCCAAAGCCGCTGGCCATTGATTGTCATGTTCGGACCTGGTGCCGACATTGTCTATCTCCCTGTCATGGCAGCATTTTCCGACTGCTCGTTATGGAACGGGGACTGACGCGCCACGGGTGGCGGCGTATTGCGGTGTTGCACTCGTCCCGATCAGACGCTATCAAGTTTGACCATCCAGTCAAGATCCATCTCCGCCCATGCCTGCGCCGAAAAAACCCGCTGCTGAAAGTTCCGGCACGCCTGCGCGCGGGTCCCGGTCGCGCATTCAGCAGCGCAACCGGCAGATCATTCTCGATGCGGCGCTCGAGGTCTTCTCGACCCATGGCTTCCGGGGGGCGACGCTGGACCAGATTGCCGCGCAGGCGGGTTTGTCCAAACCCAACCTGCTGTATTATTTCGACAGCAAGGACGCGATCCATCGTGATCTGCTGACCCAGCTTCTGGACACCTGGCTTGATCCCTTGCGGATGCTTGACCCGGAGGGGGACCCGCAGGCCGAGATCATGGCCTATATGCGCCGCAAACTGGAAATGGCGCGGGATTTTCCGCGCGAGAGCCGCTTGTTTGCCAATGAAATCCTGCAAGGGGCGCCGCGTATCGAAAGCTTCATCTGCAATGACTTGCGCCATCTGGTCGATGAAAAAGCGCAGCTGATCACCGAATGGACGCAGGCCGGGCGTATTGCCCCTGTGGACCCCTATCATCTGATTTTCTCCATCTGGGCGCTGACCCAGCATTATGCCGATTTCGCAGCCCAGATCCGCATGATCCGGGGTGCACAGCATGACCCGCTTGACGGGGCAGAGCCGTTTCTTGCCCAGCTCTACACCCGCCTGCTGTCCCCCTGATCACTCGGCAGCCTTGGCCATGGGATTGTTGGGATGCGTGGTCCAGTTGGCGTAATCGCCGACCGTTTCGCCTGTGCGCGGGTCGACCGTGCCCTTGGCCATCGGCTCCATGGTGATGCAGTCCTGCACCGGGCAGACATTCACACACAGGTTGCAGGCCACGCATTCTTCGTCGATCACCTCGAATTTGCGGTCGGCCGACATGGAAATCGCCTGATGTGACGTGTCCTCGCAGGCCGCATAGCAGCGCCCGCAGGAAATGCACAGATCCTGATTGATCTTTGCTTTCGCCACATAATTCAGGTTCAGATATTGCCAGTCGGTGACATTCGGCACGGCCCGGCCCACAAGCTGATCGACCGAAGCGAAGCCCTTCTCGTCCATGTATTGCGACAGGCCAGCCGTCAGTTCCTTGATGATCCCGAAGCCATAGGTCATCGCCGCTGTGCAGACCTGCACATTGCCCGCGCCAAGGGTCAGGAACTCGGCCGCGTCGCGCCAGGTGGTGACGCCGCCGATCCCGCTGATCGGCAGGCCCTGAGTGTCGGGCGAACGCGCGATTTCCGAGACCATGTTGAGCGCAATAGGTTTCACGGCGGGGCCGCAATAGCCGCCATGCGCGCCTTTTCCGTCGATCATCGGCTCGGGGCTGAATGTGTCCAGATTGACAGATGTGATCGAATTGATCGTGTTGATCAGCGACACTGCATCCGCCCCGCCGCGTTTCGCGGCCTCGGCGGGCTTGCGGATATCGGCGATATTCGGCGTTAGCTTGACGATGCAGGGCATCCTGGAATGCTGTTTCACCCAGCGCGTGACCATTTCGATATATTCCGGCACCTGCCCCACGGCAGACCCCATGCCGCGCTCACTCATCCCATGCGGACAGCCGAAATTCAGCTCGACCCCGTCGGCTTCGGTATCCTCGACATGGCGCAGGATCGCTTTCCACGATTCCTCGTCGCAAGGCACCATCAGGCTGACGACCAGCGCCCGGTCGGGCCAGTCACGCTTGACCTGCTTGATCTCGCGCAGGTTGACCTCCAGCGGGCGGTCGGTGATCAGCTCGATATTGTTCAGGCCCAGAAGCCGCCGATCTGCACCCCAGATAGCACCGTAACGCGGGCCATTCACATTCACGACAGGCGGGCCTTCCGCGCCGAGCGTCTTCCAGACCACCCCGCCCCAGCCCGCCTTGAAGGCGCGCACGACATTATATTCCTTGTCGGTCGGCGGGGCCGAGGCCAGCCAATACGGGTTGGGGGATTTGATACCGATGAAATTGGTCGTCAGATTTGCCATTTTGCGTCCTCCGTAGGGTGCGTGCTTGTCACGCACCTGCCCCCGTCAAGCTTGCGTGGATGTTCTCGGCGGCATCGCGGCCCTGCGCGACCGCCGTCACAGTCAGATCCTCACCCCCGCCCGTGCAATCGCCCCCGGCCCAGACCCCGGCCAGCGCCGTGCGCCCGTCCGCCCCTGCCGCCAGCTTGCGCCCGTCCAGCGTCACGCCCTCCGGCACGCCCTCGAGCTTCTGTCCGATGGCCTTGAACAGCTGATCCGCGCGCAGCCGGAAGGTCTCGCCGGTCGGCTCCAACCCGGTCGGCCCCTGATGGGTATAGGCGAATTCGACCTCGCGCAGCGCACCATTGGCATGAATTGCCACCGGCATCGCATTGGTGATGATCTTCACCCCCGCATTGGCCGCATGGCCCAGTTCATGATCCGAGGCCGCCATATGCTCGCGCCCGCGCCGATACACCATCGTCACATGTTCCGCCCCCAGCAGCCGCGACTGCACCGAGGCATCCACCGCCGTCATGCCGCCCCCGATCACCACCACATGCCGCCCGACAGGCAGCGTGGACAGATCCCCGGTCTGGCGCAACTCGGCAATGAAATCGACCGCATCGCGCGTGCCCTGCAACGCCTCGCCCGCGACGCCCAGCGCATTCACAGCCGCAAGCCCGATCCCGAGGAACACAGCGTCATGGCCGGCCCGCAGATCCGCAAGCGTGCCATCGACCCCCAGCTTCCAGCCGAGTTGCAGCGTGATACCGCCGATCTGCATCAGCCAATCGACTTCCGCGCGGGCGAAATCATGCGCGGTCTTGTAGGCGGCGATCCCGTATTCATTCAGCCCGCCAGGTTTTTCGCGCGCCTCATAGATCGTCACATCATGGCCATGCAGCGCCAGCCTGTGGGCGCAGGCCAGACCTGCGGGCCCGGCCCCCACCACCGCCACATGCTTGCCGGTCGGGGCGGCGCGGGTGAAGGGATGGGCATTGCGCGCCATCAGCCGGTCGGTCGCATAGCGCTGCAAACGGCCGATCTCGACCGGCTTGCCCTCGGCGGCCTCGCGCACGCAAGCGCCTTCGCAAAGCGTCTCGGTGGGGCAGACCCGTGCGCACATGCCGCCCAGAATATTCTGATTGAAGATCGTCTTGCCCGCCGCTTCGGGCTGGCCTGCCTGAATCTGGCGGATGAACAGCGGAATATCGATTTCCGTCGGGCAGGACGTGATACAGGGCGCATCATGGCAGAAATAGCAGCGATCCGCCGCGACCATGGCTTCATGCGGATCGTAATCAGGATACAGATCATCGAAATGGCGCGCGTAATCTTCGGCGCGAAGCCGGTTTGCGACGATTCCGGGTGTGGTGGGACTGTTGGACATCTGGCTGGCCTTCTTGTGACTGGCTCTTGTGCAGTCAGCAAACCACGGCTGCGTTTTTTTATCAATTAGTAAAATTTTTATCCGGGGCAAAAACTGACTGATGCCGCAAATCCGGGCAGAAGCTGCTTATTGCGCAGCTTCCGACACGGTTTCTGCCGATTTCTGCGCAGGCGCGCGCGGGGCCAGCACGCGCGGGAAACTGACGCGGAATGCGGCCCCGCCCTGCCCCGGCACATAGGCGATATCGCCGCCCAGATTATGCATGATCTCGCGGCAGATCGCCAATCCCAGCCCTGCGCCCCCGGCCTGCATCTCATCGGTCAGCCGCGAGAATTTCTCGAAGATCAGCGCCTGCTTGTCACGCGGGATGCCTGCGCCATTATCGATGAAATCAACCTCGACCATGCCCTTGCGCTCGCGCACCTTGATCTGCATCTGCGGATCATCGGTGATGCAGTATTTGCGGGCATTGGACAGGATATTGATGAAAACCTGGGTCAGGCGCCCGGCATCGGTCGTGACCTCGATATCTTCGGGATCGCGGTTGCGCAATATCCGGAACTTGCGATCCGCCTGCACCGATTCCGACGAGCGGATCGCCTTGTCGAGCAGCTCGCGCAGCTGCACTGTGCTGATATTGAGCTGCACCTGCCCATGTTCCAGCACGCTCAGATCCAGCAGATCATCCAGAAGCCGCGTCAGCCGGATCGATTCGTCGTGAATGATCTGGGCGAAATGCGTGCGCTCCTCGGGCGACATGGCGTCTGTGTCCATCATGATCTCGGAAAAGGCCCGGATCGAGGTCATGGGCGTGCGCAATTCATGGCTGATCTGGCTGAGAAACGCATCTTTCTGCACCGAAAGCTTCTGCAGCATCTCATTGGCCTCGCGCAGCTTGCGGGCGGTGCGCGACAGCTCTTCGGATTTTGCTTCCAGCTGAGCGGAATATTCCATGATCTGCGCGGTTTCCGAGGCCACGGCCATCAGATCCTCGACCGAGACGACTGCCGTGCCCACGCTTTGCGCCAGCATCGCATGGGCGGTCGCAGCGCCGACAGAACCCGAGAGTTTCAATTCCAGCGCCTCCAGAAATTCCGGCGTGATATCAGGCAGAAACCCCTGTTTGCCTTGCAGATCCGCCTGTGCGCGAAAGAAATTCTGTCCTTCGCTGACGCCCAGAATGCGCTGGGCGATGGGCAACAGATCTTCGGCCTCGGCCACAGGGCGCGTCCAGCTACGCGCCGGGCCAGTGCGGTCATAGATATTGACGAAAAGCGCGCTCTGCACGCGCTCCATCGGGCTGGGGAAGCTGAGGAACGACCCGATGCAGAAGACCAGCACATTCAGCAGCAGCGACCAGAACAGCGCGTGCAAGAGCGGGTCCAGGGTGGTCAGCCCGAACAGGCTGTAGGGGCGCAGCCAGGCCAGACCGAAGGGGCCGGCCTCCATGACCTGCGCCGACAGGAACACACCGGGGCCGAAGCTGGGCAGGAACAAGGTGTAGAACCACAGCACCATTCCCGTGACCAGCCCCAGCGCCGCCCCAGTGCGGCTGGCCCCGCGCCAGAACAGCGCGCCCAGAAGCGCAGGCAGCATCTGCGCCACGCCCACAAAGGCAATCAGCCCGATCGCCGCCAGCGCCTCGGAGCCACCGGTCACAACGTAATAGAGATAGCCCAGCACCAGCACGAGCGAGATCGACAGCCGCCGCACCGACAGGACCAGCAGCCGCATATCCCCCGAATCGAGATTGCGCGCCGCCCGCACCCGCAGCCAGAGCGGCACAACGATATGGTTCGATACCATCGTGGCCAGCGCCAGCGAGGCCACGATCACCATGGATGTCGCCGCCGAGAATCCGCCAAGGAAAGACAGCAGCGCCAGCCCGTCCTGCCCCAGATAGAGCGGCAGGGTGAGCACGAACATGTCCGGGTTGCTGCCCGCAGGCATCAGTTCCATGCCGATCACGGCAATCGGCAGCACGAACAGGCTGATCAGGAACAGATAGAGCGGAAAGGCCCAGCTGGCCGTTGCCAGATGCTTATCCTCGGTATTCTCGACCACAGTGACCTGAAACATGCGCGGCAGGCAGATGATGGCAATCGCCGACAGCAGAATCAGCCCGGTCCAGCGTCCGGGCTGGATGGTCCATTGCGGCAGGGCCTGCGCATCGATCCGGGCCAGGATATCTGCCGGGCCTGTGGCCACGAACCAGACGACAAAGATACCCACAGCGATCAGCGCCAGCAGCTTGACCACAGCCTCGACCGCGATGGCGGTTACGACGCCGGGATGCTGTTCATTGGCATCGAGCGTGCGCGTGCCGAAAACGATGGTGAAGAACGCCAGACCAATCGCCACCCAGAAGGCAATCAGTGCAGGGTCAGCGGTCAGGCCGACCTCGCTGGGGTCAAGCACGAATACTGTGAAGGACAGCGAGATGGATTGCAGTTGCAGCGCGATATAGGGTGTTCCGGCGGCGACGCACATCAGCGTCACGATCACGCCCAGCAGGTTGGATTTGCCATAGCGCGCCGAGATCATGTCCGCGATGGATGTCACCCGGTTTTCCCGCCCGATCCGCACCAGCTTGCGCAGCAGCACCCACCAGCCCACGAAAACCAGCGTCGGGCCCAGATAGATGGTCATGAATTCCAGCCCCGAGCGCGCCGCGTAGCCCACGGCCCCGTAAAACGTCCAGGCCGTGCAATAGACCGACAGCGACAGCGTGTAGATCATCGGCGAGCGCAACCAGCCTGCCCGGCCTGCCGTCGCGGCGCGTTCTGCCGCCGAGGCCACGGCAAAGAGCAGGATCACATAGGCCAGGCAGGTCAGGACGAGCATGTTGAAGGACATCTGTGCTCAATCCTCCGACAGCGGAGAGGGATCGCTTTTCTGCGGCGGGGCGGACAACACGCGACGCAGGCCCAGTGACATCAGCAAAGCCAGCAGGATCAGACCGAACCAGACCAGAAACAGATAGACCATTTCGCTGGCCGTTGGCGGGGCCTCGACATCGGGGCTGTGGCGCATCAACGGCAGCAGCAGCAGCACAAAGCCGAATAGCGGCAGAAACTTCGCGGCATCCATCAGGCGGCGCATCCGGTAGCTGTCGCGGGCCAGGAATTGCGGGCGCGGCGGGCGGCTCATGACCCGGTCATCTCGCGCACGGCCGCGATCACCTCGGCATTGGCGAAAGGCTTGGTCATGAAGCGCGTGACCCCCAGCCGTTCGGCCTGTGCGCGGTCCGCGCCCTGGCCTTTCGCCGTCAGCATCAGCACAGGTAATTCGCGTGTTTCCGCGCCATCGCGCAGCGATTGCAGGATCTCGAAACCGCTCAGCCCCGGCAGCATCACATCAAGGATCAGCAGATCGGGCGGGTCCGCCTGCAGGGCCGTCAGCATGGCGCGCCCGTCGGCAGAGACATCGACACGCCATCCCTCGCGGGTCAGGATGAAGCGCAGGGCCTCGGAGATATTCGGCTCATCCTCGATCACCAGCACGCGCTTTTGCATCGCAGCCATTCTCCTCCCCTGCGGGGATCGGGGCGCGCGAACTCTGTCGACGCCGCGCGTCAATGGGCGCACCCCGATCGGGTTGCAGGATGGTCCTGTTCCTCCCGCCATCCTGCAAGAAATCATTAAACGACTTCGCGCCCGCCTGTCAAAGTGCCTTTCAGCCAGCTGTCATCAGGATCGAGGGTTCCCGACGCGCCGCGCAATCCATCTGCGGGCAGGTCCGGCAGCTTGAGCCCACGACCAGCGGCGCGGCACCCGGCGCGGTTTCGCTGCTTTCATCGGCGAGGATCAGCATCGTCGCCCAGAGCGCGGTCGGCATCCCGTAACCCATCTGCGCATGGGTGGTCGCAATCGCATAGCTCGCAAAGCGCCGCCCCAGCCGACCTGCAGTGATCAGCGGCATGTAGAGACGCACATAGGGTCGCTGCAGCGCCTGATAGAGCGGCCAGAGCGGGCAGGCCCCGCCAAAGCGCGGCAGCGCGAACCCGTCCAACCCGCGCCGGAACAGGATCGTGCCGGAATTGTCGCAGATCACCAGCCCCGGCGGTGCCAGACCCAGCCCGGCCATGGTCTGCGACGGCAAGAGCGCGAGGCGGCGCAGCACCTGGTCGAACGGCACGTCAAAACGGTCCGCCAGCCAGTCAGGGGCAGGCCCCAGCTCTGCCAGCGCATCCAGAAAGGGCAGCGCAGGCAGCGCCTGCCGGTCGGCCTGAAACTGACGCACCCATTGCAGCGCCAGCAGCCGCGAGGCTTCTGAGGACAGCTCGACCTGCCCGTCCACCAGCGCAGCCGGGTCCGCCCCCTGCTGATCCAGCTCGGACAGATCGAAATCGCGCGCAGCCAGCCAGGCCTCGACCTCTTCCTGCGGGGCGGCAAGCCCGGTCTCGTCGCTTTTGCCGGCATCGAGGTAATTGACCAGCG
>SKRP01000342.1 GCA_007118445.1 Natronohydrobacter sp. | reverse complement strand
GCGGCCAGCGGCAACACCGTGCAAGCGGCGCGCGGCAGCAGCCCTGCCAGCAAATCGGGCAGGCGCTCGGTCAGATGGATGAAAGTGACATAGCCGCCATCCCGGCAGCGGCGCAGGGCAGTGTCGATCCAGTCGGCCAGCGGCGTGTCCTCGCGCAGGGCGCGGTCGCGGCCCTTGTCCTGCGCACCCGGACCATGCGGGGCGTAATAAGGCGGGTTGGCCATCACATGGTCGAAGCTCTGGGCGCGCAGATCGGCAGGCAGGGCGGTCAGATCGGCCTCGATCACCTGCATATCGACGCTGTTCAGTGCGACATTGCGTCGCGCCAAATCTGCATAGGTGCCTTGCAGTTCCACACCTGTCAGCCTTAGCTGCGGGACACGGGCATTCAGACACAGGCTGGCCACCCCCACACCGCAGCCCAGTTCCAACACGCTTGCACCGGGCCGCGCCGGGACAGCAGCGGCCAGAAATACCGGATCGGTCGCCGCCCGATAGCCGATGCGCGGCTGCCAGACCATGACCCGGCCATCCAGGAACGCATCCTGCGTCAGGCCGTCATCCATTCAGCGGAATGCCATTGTCGCGCAGGATCGACACGGCCATGAAATAATCCTCGCGCCGGACCATCAACCGCCGCGGCATCATGCCCAAGGCGGATTCGAGCGTGTGCATATGGACGTCTATGTCAAACACCTCTATATCCTCCCCCTGGAGGAGCGCTGTTGCAAAAGGAATGATCGTCGGGTCAGTCGTGCGAAGCAGTTCTTTCATGGCGCAAGTGTATTTCCCCGAGGCTCGGTTTGTCGAGACAGGATGCGATGAACAAGATATCACCATCACCAATGGCAAAAGCGCCCCATGAACAACTGGCAGGTTACCTCGCAGGTGACCTGGATCAGGTCAACGCCCTGATCAGCGCGCGCATGAGTTCCGAACATGCCCCGCGCATCCCGGAAGTCACGGCCCATCTGATCGAGGCAGGCGGCAAACGCATCCGCCCGATGCTGGTGCTGGCCGCATCGCATTTGTGCAATTATCAGGGCGAAAAGTCGCATCATCTGGCGGCTGCGGTTGAATTTATCCATACGGCAACACTGTTGCATGACGATGTCGTGGATGAAAGCCAACAGCGCCGGGGGCGCAAGACGGCCAATCTGCTCTGGGATAACAAATCCTCGGTGCTGGTCGGCGATTACCTGTTTGCGCGCGCCTTCAAGCTGATGGTGGAATGCGGCTCGCTGCGGGTGCTGGACATCCTGTCCAACGCCTCGGCCACGATAGCCGAGGGCGAGGTGCTGCAGCTGACCACCGCGCAGAATATCGCCACCACCGAGGCGCAATATCTGCGGGTCATCCGCGGCAAGACCGCCGCGCTGTTTTCCGCCGCGACCGAGTCGGGGGCCGTGCTGGCCGGGGCAGCTGAGGCCGAGGTCAAGGCGCTTTACGATTACGGCGACGCGCTGGGGATCGGGTTTCAGATCGTCGATGACTGGCTGGATTACGGCGGCGCGGGCGACGGGATCGGCAAGAATGTCGGCGATGATTTCCGCGAGGGCAAGCTGACCCTGCCGGTGATCCGCGCGATTTCCGCTGCCGATGCAGAGGAACGCGCCTTCTGGGAACGGGTGATCACGCGCCGCGACCAGAAAGACGGGGATTTCGAACACGCACTGTCCCTGCTGGCCCGCCATGGCACGATGGAAAGCACGCGGGAAACGGCGCTGGACTGGTCCGCGCACGCGCGCAGCTCGCTGGAGGCGCTGCCCGCGCATCCGTTGCGCGACATGCTGGGCGAGCTTGCCGATTACGTGGTGGCCCGGCTCTACTGAGGCGCGCGCGACGTGCGCAGCGCTGTCGCCATGCACCACCAATCCGCGAATGTGGCCCGGATCATCGCGGCTGCGCGCCGGGCAGCACCCTGATCGGTGAACAAGCCGAAACAGGTTGCCCCCGACCCGGACATGCGCGCCAGCTGGCACCCCCCCGAGGCCCCCAGAACATCGAGCACCTGACCGATCACCGGCGCGATGCGGATGGCCGGATCCTCCAGATCGTTGCGCTGCAGCGCCAGCCAGTCGCAGAGATCCTTGCCGTCGCGCCATTGCGGCAATGCCTCGGGCATGGGCGGGTTGTTGCGGGTCTCCAGCGCGCGGAACACCTGCGGGGTCGAGACTTCGCAACGCGGATTGACCAGCACCATCCAGATCGGGGGCAACGCAGGCAGGGCGGTGACATCCTCGCCAATCCCGCGCATCCGGCTGGTCTGCGGGGACAGACAGACCGGCACATCCGCACCCAGCGCCAGCACCGAATTGCGCGGCGGCAATGGCACGCCCTTCAGCCGCGACAACAACCGCAGACAGGCCGCTGCATCGCTGGACCCGCCGCCGATGCCCGACGCGAGCGGCAGCTGCTTGTCGAGCGTGATCGCCATGTCCCGCGCGCCCATCAGCCGGGCCGCGCGCAGCACCAGATTATCCGCGCCTGCGCTCAGACCTTCGCCCTCGGGCCCGGTGATTGACAGCGACAACCCCTGCAGCGGGCGGGCGCTGAGCGTATCGCCGGTTTCGGTAAAAACCACCAGAGAATCGAGCAGATGATAGCCATCATCCCGCTGGCCGGTGACATGCAGGCAGAGATTGACCTTGGCAGGCGCGGATTCACGCGCGGTCATTGTGCCGCTTCAGCCTCGGCCAATGCGGCATCCTTGCCGATTTCGAGCTTGCGGCGCACCAGATCCATATCCAGATCCGGATGCGGCCCGAAAGACAGCGCACGGCGCCACTGGAAACGGGCCTCGCGGGTGCGCCCGACTGCGTAATAGACATCGCCCAGATGATCGTTCAGGATCGGATCGCGCGGCAGCAATTCCACAGCGCGCTCCATCACCGGCACGGCCTCGTCATAGCGGCCCAGACGGTAATAGGCCCAGCCCAGCGAATCGGTGATATAACCGCTTTCCGGATCGCCCTCGACGGCGCGCTCGATCATATCGAGCGCCTCTTCGAGATTGCGGCGCTGTTCGATCAGCGAATAGCCCAGATAATTCAGCACCTGCGGTTCATCGGGCACGAATTCCAGCACCTCGCGAAAGACCGGTTCCGCGCGGTCCCATTCGCCCATCCGTTCCAGCGCAATCGCCTTGGTATAGAGCAGCACCCAATGGCGCTCTTCCAGCTCATCGATCAGGTCACGGGCGCTGGCATAGGCGGCAGCGGCTTCTTCATAGCGCTCTTCGCGGCGCAGCATGTCGCCCAGCGCACTGAAGACCAGAACCGAATCGGGGCGCTCTTCGGCCAGTTCCCGCAACCGCGCGACCGCGGCATCCGTTTCGCCGGACTGGAACAGCGCATTGGCCCGCCCCAGCTGCGCGCCCAGATATTGCCCGTGATCGGCAGGCATCTGGTCATAGATCTGATCGGCCAGCGGGAACTGCCCGGCCCGTTCCATCAGCTGCCCGGTCAGCAGGATGGCATCCGTGTGATCGGGCCGCAGCGCCAGGGCCAGCCGACCATAGACCAAGGGCAGCCAGTCCCCGGCCTCGCCCACCAGCGCCGAAGCAAGAACGAAATAGGTTTCGGCCATGCCCTCCTGTGCGGATCGGATGGTGGTGAAAGGAACAGGTTCTGATGCGTCGAGCCGTGTGATGATCGCGGCCACATCATCATCGGGTGTGCTGCCGAAAAACTGCTCGGCGAGCGCCAGCGCCTGATCGAAGCGCCCCAGCTGCGACAGGATCGACATATGGGACAGCACACCGCGACGCGACAAGCTGACCGGCCCATGCACATCGCCGGTCAGGATTTCTGCGGCGCGTTCGAGATCGCCGACCAGAGAAAGCGCGAGCGCTTTCTGGAACAACGCGAACGGGGCCAGTTCGCTGCGCTGGGTGATGGCCTGTTCAAAGGTCTCCAGTGCGTCGGACATGCTGCCCTTGCCCAGTTCGGCCCATGCGACTGCCATCGCATCGGATAGCGGGCCGGTCAGGCGCCCGGCTTCGAGCCCGGCAATCACAGCGGCGAAATCACCGCGACGGAAAGCATCCGCCTGCAGGATCACAGAGGCGCTCTGGCTTACGGTCCCGGCCTCGACTGCCTGTTGTGCGAGTTCGGCGGCACGGTCGAAATCCCCGATCAGCAGATGGCCCTGCATCGCCAGTTCGCGAAATCCGGCATTTTCGGGATCGGCTTGCAACGCAACATCATAGCGCTGTGCGATCTCGGAGAAATCGTCGGAATTGGCGGCCAGTCGCCCGGCCAGAAACGCCCCGGCCAGACCTGGTGGCAGCGCCGCATCGGACTGGGCCACGGCCTGCTGGCCCGGCACCAGCGGCAGAAAGGCGATCAGGGCGGCAAGACAGGCGAGGCGGCGGACAGGCAACACGGTGCGGGTGCTCCGATTACAAGAGGTTTTCCGGAACACTAGGCCGCAAGCCCCATGCTGGCAATCGCGTCGGCGCAGAAACATGTGCCCGCGCCGCAAACATCGCCGGATCGTTATTACATATTCGGATAATTCGGTCCATCCCCGCCCTGCGGTGTGACCCAGTTGATATTCTGGCTGGGATCCTTGATGTCGCAGGTCTTGCAATGCACGCAATTCTGGAAGTTGATCACGAAACGCGCGTCCTTGCCCTCTTCCTCGACCACTTCATAGACGCCTGCTGGACAATAGCGCTGCGCGGGTTCGGCATATTTGGGCAGGTTGACACTGATCGGGATGGACGGGTCTTTCAACGTCAGATGCGCGGGCTGGCTTTCTTCATGGTTGGTGAAGGAATAGGCCACATTGGTCAGCCGGTCGAAAGACAGCACACCATCGGGTTTGGGGTAGTCGATGGGCTTGTGTTTCTTTGCCTCGCCCGTGGCCTTGGCGTCGGTCTTGCCATGCGGCATGGTGCCGAAAAGCGAGAAGCCCATCGTGTTGGTCCACATATCGAAACCGCCCAGACCCAACGAAGGCAAAAGCCCCCATTTCGACCACATCGGTTTGACATTGCGGACCTTTTTAAGGTCTTTTCCGACCGCTCCTTCGCGCAAATCCTTCTCATAGGCGGTCAGTTCATCGCCTTCGCGGCCTGCCTTGATCGCGTCATGCGCGGCCTCGGCTGCGGCCTTGCCCGAGAGCATCGCATTGTGATTGCCCTTGATGCGCGGCACATTCACCAGCCCGGCCGAACAGCCCAGCAGCGCGCCGCCGGGGAAGGTGAGTTTCGGGATTGACTGATAGCCGCCCTCGCTGATCGCGCGGGCGCCGTAAGCCACGCGCTTGGCCCCTTTCAGCAATTCCGCGACCATCGGGTGATGCTTGAAGCGCTGGAATTCCTGATAGGGCGACAGATACGGGTTCTCGTAATTCAGATGCACGACAAAACCGATCAGGATCTGATTATTTTCGAAATGATAGATGAAACTGCCGCCGCCCGCATTCTTGCCCAGCGGCCAGCCCATCGTATGCGTGACCGTGCCTTCATGATGCTTCTCCGGGTCGATTTCCCAGATTTCCTTCATGCCAAGGCCGAATTTCTGCGGCTCCTTGCCTTTGGACAGGTCGTATTTCGCCATCACTTCCTTGGACAGCGACCCGCGCACGCCTTCGGACAGGAACACATATTTGCCGTGCAACTCCATCCCCGGCTCATAGCCATCGCCGGGCGTGCCATCAGCGTTCTTGCCGAATTCACCGGCGACGACACCCTTGACCCGATCCCCGTCATAGACCAGTTCTGACGCCGCCATGCCAGGAAAAATCTCGACCCCCAGTTCTTCGGCCTGTTCGGCCATCCAGCGGCAGACATTGGCCATCGAGACGATGTAATTGCCATGATTGTTCATCAGCGGCGGCATGGGGAAATTCGGCACCCGCAGCGCGCCCGCCTCGCCCAGCATGTAGAAATTGTCTTTCCTGACCTCGACCTTGATCGGCGCGCCGCGCTCTTTCCAGTCCGGCATCAGCGCATCCAGACCGCACGGGTCCAGCACTGCGCCCGACAGGATATGCGCGCCCACTTCCGAGCCCTTTTCCAGCACCACGACGGACAGATCGCTGTCAAGCTGCTTCAGACGGATCGCCGCTGACAGACCCGCAGGCCCCGCGCCCACGATCACGACATCATATTCCATGGCTTCGCGGACAATCTCGGACATCGCTGCTCCTGTTCTTGCGCGTGGCAGGGCGGGTTGGACATAATCTTGCGCATACCCCTAGCCCAGCCCACGCCGCAAGGTCAATCCGGACGCGGCGTCGCAGCATGGGATCGCGACCTTGCGCCGCAATTTTCCCACCCCTGTCATTATGCTTGCAATCATCGCGCCTGTGCGCTCAGATGGTCTCTGACGCAAAAGACAGCCCCGGCCCTGCCGAGGGCGGTCTTTTTTCTTCTGATGGGACGAGACATGGACAAACTGCCCCTGACACGCACTGGTCAGCAGATGCTGGACACAGAATTGCGCAAGCTCAAATCCGACGAGCGCCCCGCCATCATCCGCGCCATTTCCGAGGCGCGCGAGCATGGCGACCTGTCGGAAAATGCCGAATATCACGCGGCCCGCGAAAAGCAGAGCTTCATCGAGGGCCGCATCAAGGAGCTCGAATCCATCCTGTCACGCGCGGAAGTGATCGATCCGGCAAAACTGTCGGGGTCGGTAAAATTCGGTGCGACCGTCACGCTGGTCGATGAAGACACGGATGAAGAGCGCAGCTTTCAGATCGTGGGGGAACCCGAGGCCGATCTGGAAAAGGGACTGCTGAACCTGAAAGCCCCGCTCGCACGCGCCCTGATCGGCAAGGATGAAGGCGACAGTGTCGAGGTGCAAACTCCCGGTGGTGCACGCAGCTATGAGATCCTCTCGATCCGATATATCTGACAGCATACCCGCCCCGGCCCGCCGGGCGCGGGGCATCGATCCGCGTGTGGCGCGGGTTCTGGCGCTGCTGCTGTGGATCGCATCGGGGCTGGGCTTTTCGGTGCTGGCAGAATTCGACAGCATGGACCCGCTCACCCTGACCATGCTGGCGCTGGCCTGTTTCATGCCCGCAGTCGTGGTCACGCTCGGGCTGCTGGTGGCCGCCGCGACCTGGTCGCTCAGTTCCGAGACCCGCCATCTGCAGGGCAGTATCGACGAGCTGCGCCAGTCACTCCTGCAGCGCGACGCAGGCTGCAACGCCACGCAACCGACAGCGGACCCGGCGCTCACCGACCTCAGGGCCGCGAAGGCCGAAGCCGAGACCGAGCTCGCCATGTTCTTCTCAAAGCGCAGCCGCAGTGAAACCCCTGCGGCCCTGCCCGCCGCGCAACCGCTCCTGCCCGATCAACCCGCGATGATCTTTGACGGCGAAGGCGCGACCCCTGCGACCCTGCCGCCGGTCGATGAGGTGATCCGGGCGCTGAATTTCCCCGAAACCGAGCATGACACAGCCGGTTTCGCGGCGCTGCGCACGGCTCTCGCCGATCCGCGCCTAGCACCCTTGATCCGGGCCGCGCAGGATGTGCTGACCCGGCTGGCGCAGGAAGGCATCTACATGGATGACCTGCGCCCTGACCGGGCGCGGCCCGAATTCTGGCGCGCCTTCGCGCAAGGCCGGCGCGGGGCGCTGATCGCACCGCTGGGCGGGGTCCGGGACCGCTCCTGCCTGGCCATCACCTCGGGCCGGATGCGCTCTGACCCTGAATTCCGCGCCGCCGCGCATTTTTTCCTGCGCGAATTCGACCGGGTTTTCGCGCAGATCGAGCCACAGGCCGATGACAGCCAGATCACTGGCTTTTCCGACACACGAACCGCCCGCGCCTTCATGCTGCTGGGGCGGGTCTCGGGCGTCTTCTCACGCTGAGCCGCCTTGTGAAATGCGCAGCCGATCAAATGACGAGTCTGACCTGCAGGTTTCATCTTGCCAAAAATACTCAAAAAAGCCGCTTCGCGCCTGGCGCATCGCCGCGCCGCATGACACCGCCCCCGGCTGGCGCAAAGCCGCTTTCTCCCACCGAAAGGCCCATTCCATGACCCCTCTCCCGCGTGATTTCTGGCAGGGCTTCCGCGCAGGTGCGCCCTTCATCCTGGTGATCGTGCCATTCGGCGCGGTGTTTGGCGTGGTCGCGACCGAGGCCGGGCTGAACATCGCGCAGGTCATGGGGTTTTCGGTGCTGGTCATCGCGGGGGCCGCGCAATTCGTGGCGCTGCAGATGATGGTCGAGAATGCCCCGGTGCTGATCGTGCTCGCCGCCGCGCTGGCGGTAAATCTGCGCATGGCGATGTATTCGGCCGCGCTCGCGCCGCATATGGGGCGCGTCGCATGGTGGAAGCGCGGGCTGGTCTCCTATGTGATGGTCGATCAGGTCTATGCGGCCTCGACCCTCGCCTATGAACAACGCCCCGAAATGACCCCGGCGCAGAAACTCGCCTATTTCATCGGTGTCGCCGCTCCGGTCGTGCCGCTGTGGTATCTGGCGACCTGGGCGGGCGCGGCGCTGGGGGCAAATATCCCGGCGGGCCTGCCGATCGATTTCGCCGTGCCGATCACCTTTCTCGCGCTGATCGTGCCCATGCTGCGCTCTGCCGCCCATGTGGTCGCAGCGCTGGTCTCGATCATCGGCGTTCTGGTCTTTGCCTTCCTGCCCTTCAATCTGGGCCTGCTGGTCGCAGCGCTTCTCGCCATGATGGCCGGGGCTGAGGTCGAGCGTCAGATCACCCGAAGGCGCGCGCCATGAGCCTCAGCGATGCACAGATCTGGGCTATCATCATCGCACTGGGGCTTGGATCCTACCTGTTGCGGCTGTCCTTTCTGGGCCTGATCGGCGGGCGCGATCTGCCCGAATGGGTCTTGCGCCATCTGCGCTTCACCGCCGTCGCGATCATGCCCGGCATGATCACGCCGCTGATCCTGTTTCCGCAGGCCACAGGCGGCACGCTCGATCCGGTGCGGCTGGGCGCGGCGGTGGCGACGATTGCGATCAGCCTCTGGACCCGGAACGCGACGCTTACGATTTTCGGGGGGGCTGCAATGCTATTCGCGCTGCATTTCACCATTCGCTAGCACGGCACCGGGGTTGAGGATCCCGCGCGGGTCGAGCGACTGCTTGATCGCGCGCATCGCCGCCAGTTTCACAGGGTCGCCATAGCGGATCAGATCGCTGGTTTTCAGCCGCCCGATCCCGTGTTCGGCGCTGACCGATCCGCCCATCTCATGCACCAGATCATGCACACAGGTCTTGATCGCGTCGCGCTCATGCACATGATCCGCGCGGCTGCGCCCCTGCAGCGGAAAGACATTGTAATGCAGGTTGCCATCCCCCAGATGGCCGAAACAGGCGATCCGGTAGGTATTGATCCGCGCCAGCGCAGGCCCCGCGCGGGTGATGAAACCCGGCAATTCCGAGAGCGGCAGCGAAATGTCATGGCTGGAAATCGACCCGATCCGGCGATTGGCCTCGGGCAGCGATTCGCGCAAGGTCCAGAACTCGGCCCGCTGCGCAAGCGTCGTGGCGATGACACCATCGCGCACCAGCCCGGCCTCGAAAGCATCGGCAAAGAGCGCCTCCAGCGCCGTTTCGGGGGCAAGGGCTTCGGGCAGTCCCAGATCGATCAGCACCATCCAGTCAGGCGCGGTCGCAAAGGGCTGGCGGACCTGCGGCATGGTCTCGGCCAGAAAGGCCAGCCCCATCCCCCCGATCAGCTCGAAAGCCGAAATCGCATCGCCCAGATGCGCCTGCCCACGCGCCAGCAGCTTGAGCGCGGCCTCGGGGCTGTCCACCACCATCAGCGCGGCCCCCATGCGCGCCGGGCGCGGGACCAGCCGCAGGCTGGCAGCGGTGATCACGCCCAGCGTGCCCTCGGAGCCGATCATCAGATGGCGCAGATCATAGCCGGTATTATCCTTGCGCAACCGCTTCAGCCCGTTCCAGATACGTCCATCGGCCAGCACCACTTCCAGCCCCAGCACCTGATCGCGGGCATTGCCATAGCGCAGCACATTCACCCCGCCCGCATTCGTCGCCAGCAAGCCCCCGATCCGCGCCGACCCTTCCGAGGCCAGCGAAAGCGGAAACAGCCGCCCCGCCGCCTCTGCCGCGCGCTGGACATCGGCCAGGATCGCGCCCGCCTCGACCACCAGCACATTCTCGGACGGGTAACTTGCGCGGATGGCCTGCATCCGGTCCAGCGACAGGATCAGCGGCATGGGCCCCTCTGCGCTGATCTGGCCGCCGACCAGCCCGGTGCCACCGCCATAGGGCACGACCCCCACCCGCGCATCATGGCAGGCGCGCAGGATCGCGGCGACCTCGTCGGTGCTGCGCGGCAGGGCCACGGCCCCTGCCCGGCCCTGCCAACGCCCGCGCGGTTCTTCCAGAAAGCGGGGTTCGGGTGCGACAAGCCTGCCCTCTGGCAGCGCGCGGGCCAGTTGCGCCAGAAAATCAGAATCGCAGTCACGCAGCATGATATGGCTCCCGTCCGGTCTGGGGCGCAGGCGCAGCAGGCGCACGGG
>SKRP01000328.1 GCA_007118445.1 Natronohydrobacter sp. | reverse complement strand
GGCTTCCTTCAGACGCTGCAGCGCCATCTTGTCCAGCGTCAGATCGACGCCGTTCTCTTTCTTGAACTCATCGGCCAGATAATTGACGATGCGCATGTCGAAATCTTCACCACCCAGGAACGTGTCCCCGTTGGTCGATTTCACTTCGAACAAGCCATCATCGATTTCCAGAATGGTGATGTCAAATGTGCCGCCTCCAAGGTCATAGACCGCAATCGTCTTGCTGTCCTTCTTGTCCAGCCCATAGGCCAGCGCGGCTGCCGTCGGCTCGTTGATGATCCGCAGCACTTCCAGACCGGCAATCTTGCCCGCGTCTTTCGTCGCCTGACGCTGGGCATCATTGAAATAGGCAGGGACCGTGATCACGGCCTGGGTGACATCCTCGCCCAGATAGCTTTCGGCGGTTTCCTTCATCTTCTGCAGGATGAAGGCGGAAATCTGGCTGGGGCTGTATTTCTCGCCGCGCGATTCGACCCAAGCATCCCCATTGCCACCGTCGATGATCGCATAGGGGACAAGCTTCTTGTCCTTTTCCACTTCGGCATCGGTCAGCCTGCGCCCGATCAGGCGCTTGACCGCGAAAACGGTGTTGGTCGGGTTGGTGACGGCCTGACGCTTGGCGGGCTGGCCGACAAGGCGCTCATTCTCGGTGAAGGCCACGATGGAGGGCGTCGTGCGCGCGCCTTCCGAATTCTCGATCACCCGCGGCTGGCTGCCATCCATGATGGCCACGCAGGAATTGGTGGTGCCGAGATCGATACCGATGACTTTACCCATGGTCTTGCATCCTCTTCTTCAAGCGATGTGGCAGCGGGCTGGTCCTGTCAGGCCCCGGCCCATCTGACTGTGATTTTGCACCCTCCGCAGGGCGCGTTGGGCGGTATATAGGAAGCAGCCCGGCACCCTGCAACCGTCACAGGGCCGTGAAATCAGGTGATCTTCTGATTTTCTTCGGCTGCACGCGTTGCGCCATGTCAGTTGCCATATCCCCGCGGACATGGCATGGCGCTGGCATCACCGACACGGAGTAGAGTCGTCATGCTATATGTTGATATTCCCACGCAATCCGAGATTGGCCAGACCGTCGCCGCGCGCGGCGAAGCGCTGGTGAGCATCTATCTGGAAACCACCCCCGAGACGCAGCATATCGATGCTGCCCGCACAAGGCTGAAACAGCTTGCCGGTCAGGCCGTGGCACAGCTGGAAGAAGTCGGCGTTGCCAAGCGCACGATCTGGCCCATCGAAGAGCAGCTGCATGATCTGATGGATGATGATGAATTCTGGCGCGTTCAGGCCAATTCGCTGGCGATTTTCGTTACCCCGGACAGCCTGCGCAGCTACCGCCTGCCCAACCGCCTGACTGAAACCGTGCAGGTTGCAGACCGGTTCCATGTCAAACCCCTGCTGCGCGCCGTGTCGATGCCGCAACATGCGTTCGTGCTGGCCCTGGCCGAGAACGAGCTGCGCGTGATCGAGGTCCTGGGCGACCAGCCCGCACAGGAATTGCGCGTGCCGAACCTGCCGAAAGATGCGGCATCCGTGGCGGGCACAGCGAATGTCAATTCGCGCAGCTATTCGGGCCGTCAGGGCGGTGGCGAGGGTCAGAAACACCATCTGCGCCAGTATTGCCGCGCGATTGACGCGGCCCTGCGCGGGTTGCTGGCCGGGCGGCATGAGCCGCTGATTCTGGCCGCCACTGATCCGCTACTGTCAATGTATCGCACGATCAACAGCTACCCGCATCTGGCCGAGCACGCGATCACCACCAGCCCTGTCCGCGTTCCCGCGCATGAATTGGGCGCGCAGGCGCGCACGATCCTTGATGAAATCAACGCCGCCTCTGTCGCCGCCTTCGCCGAGCTTTACGCTGCGCGCGAGAATGAAGGCCGGGCCACAACGCAGGTCGCACGCGCGGCGCGTGCCGCGACCTTTGGTGCGGTCGATACGCTGCTGGTCGATATGGACAGTGTCGTGCCCGGTCTGGTGGATGAAACCACAGGCGAGATCACGCTTGACGACAGCGCCAGCGCGGTCAGCTATGGAGTGATCGACGAAATCGCCGGGCGGGTCATCGCCAATGGCGGCAAGGTCATCGCCGTGCGCCGCGCGGATATCCCGCAGGAAGCGGAACTCGCCGCTGTGCTGCGCTACGCCATCTGATCTGCGCTGAACTGATGCAAGGGCCGGGGTGGCAACACTCCGGCCCTATCTCATGCCGCAAGCCCGCGCCCTTTCAACAGCGCGCCGACCCCGGGCATCCGGCCCCGGAACGCGGTATAAAGCGCCTCTGCCTCATCCCGCCCCCCGGCCGACAGGATAAATTCCTCAAGCCGCGACGCAGTGGCCTTGTCGAACGCATCACCGGTTTCGCGAAACGCCTCGAATGCGTCAGCATCCATCACTTCGGACCACATATAGCTGTAATAACCGCTGGAATAGCCATCGCCTGCAAAGACATGCGCGAAATGCGGCGTGGCATGGCGCATCCGGATCGCACGCGGCAGGCCCAGCGCATCCAGAACCTCCGCCTGTTTCTGCATCGGATCACCGGGGGGCGGCCCGTCATGAAATTCCAGATCCACCAGCGCCGAGGCGATATATTCCACCGTCGCAAACCCCTGATCGAAATTCTGCGCGCCCAGCAAACGCTCCAGCAATTCGGGCGGCATCGACTCGCCGCTCTCGACATGCCGCGCGTGCTGGCCAAGCACTTCGGGCACTTCCAGCCAATGCTCGTAAAGCTGGCTCGGCAATTCCACGAAATC
>SKRP01000020.1 GCA_007118445.1 Natronohydrobacter sp. | reverse complement strand
GGATGGTCACGCGCGGCACGTTATCCGCATAGGCCGGGCGCAGATCGGCCCCGGTTTCGAGAAGCTCGGCCTCGGCAAAGCGCGGGTCGAGCGCATAGGCCGCGCTCAGCAATTCCAGCACTGCGCGCGCGCTGACGCCGCGCGGGTCGGCGCTTTCGACCTGCGTCGCGCCCAGCATGAACACCCCGCCCGCGCGCGGCACGATATAGAGCGGGTGGCGCGGATGCAGCAGGCGCAGCGGGCGGGTGAGCCGGATGTCGGGCGCGCGCAGCACCACCATTTCGCCGCGCACCCCGCGCAGACCGGGCAGGTTCGCGGCCATGCCGCGCGCATCGATGACCGGGCCGGACAGCCTGTCGGGAGTCGCCTCATCGTGCTCGATATGGACGCCCTGCGCTGCCAGCGCCGCGACCAGATCGGCCAGCGCCGCGCGCGGGTCGAGATGGGCTTCGCTCTCAAAAAACAGCGCGTCGCGATGGGTCGGCAGGTCAGGTTCCAGCGCGGCCAGATCGGTGATGCGGCGATGCGCGGTCGTGCGACGGGCAAAGCGGTCCAGTTCGGCCCGGTCGCGCTGCAGGGCCAGCACCAGTGAGCCGCGCTGCGTGACCGGTGTCACCCCGGCCCAGAATGCGGCGGCGCGCTGCCCATGGGTGACAATCGCAGGCTCGGCCACGGCCCCTTCGCAATAGGGCGCGAGCATCCCGCCGGCCCACCAGGAACAGCCATGCGGCCCCGGCACACCGGCGCGGTCGATCAGGCGCGGGGTCAGCCCGGCCTTGCAGGCCAGATAGGCCGCGCAAAGCCCGGCCACACCGGCCCCGATGATGGTCACATCAGCCATTTTGCCAGACCGCATGGAAGTGATGCACAGGACCGTGACCAGACCCGACCTGCAGCTGGTCCGCCGCTGCAATCGCGCCTTGCAGATAGTCATGCGCGCCAGTCACCGCGGCTTCCAGCGTCATGCCCTGCGCCAGCCCGGCAGCGATTGCGGCCGACAGGGTGCAGCCGGTGCCATGCGTGTTGCGCGTGGTGATGCGCGGGGCGATCAGCCGTGTGGTGCCGTGTTCCGTGATCAGCAGATCGACGCAATCCGGCCCTGCGGCATGGCCGCCTTTCATCAGCACGGCCTGCGGCCCCATGGCGCGCAGCGCATGGCCCTGACGGGTCATCCCGGCCTCGTCCTGCGCGGGGGCGCAACCCAGCAGATCGGCAGCTTCGGGCAGGTTCGGGGTGAGCAGGGTCGCGCGTGGCAAGAGCAGTTTGCGCAAGGCGTCCAGCGCTGCGACGGGCAACAGGCGGTCGCCGGATTTCGCCACCATCACCGGGTCAAGCACCACCGGCAGAGCGCGGCCTGCAAGCCCGTCGGCGACTGTGGCAATCGCTTCTGGCCCGCCCAGCATCCCCAGCTTGACCGCGCGCAGGTCCAGATCGTCGAACACCGCCGCGATCTGGGCTGCGATCATCGCCGGGCTGGCCGGTTCGACCATGCTGACTGTGCGGGTATTTTGCGCGGTCAGCGCCGTGATCACACTGGCCCCGAACACCCCAAGCGCCGAAAACGCCTTCAGATCTGCCTGAATCCCCGCGCCACCGCCCGAATCCGAGCCTGCGATTGTCAAAGCGATCGGGACCATGGTCCGCCTCCGTGCTGGGATCACCAATGCAGGAGGACGGCAGGCACACGCGCCATGCGTGTGAAATCACCGTTCCCTACGCCGGTATGATCCGGATCAGGTTCGATGGGTTGGCTTGCGCCTCTCAGCCCCTGACGGAGCACCCCAACGGTTCACGATCTGAGATAAATCGTCGCGATCACCCTGACAAGTGGGTCAGTGTCATTTTCTGTTCGGGCGCAGCCGTGACGCGTAGGCCCCGGCCATGCAGAGAGCGATCTGCTCTGCGATTGCGCGTATCTGGCAGGCAGATGGCGGGGTGCACGGCTGGGCGGCCCAGCCTTGACAATGGCAAAGCCGACCACCATCAAGATCCGCCTGAACTCGACCGCGGGGACCGGGCATTTCTATGTGACCAAGAAGAACGCCCGCACCATGACCGAGAAATTCTCGATCAGGAAATACGACCCTGTTGTGCGCAAGCATGTCGAATACAAGGAAGGCAAGATCAAGTAATCTTGCCCGCTTTGACTGACTGAAAGCCGCCTCCCTCGGGACGCGGCTTTTTTCGTGGCGGGGGGCGGGTGCAGGGTTGCGCCGCTTCGTGCCGAAACCCCTCAATGACCCGACCCGCGTGCAGAGATGAGGGCAGCGCCTGCCGGGATGTAGGGGGACCGTGGCCCCTGTGGGGCCGCGTAAGCCCCCGGAATGGCAGGCGCTGCTTGGGCCGTTGCCGCCGGGCGGGACAAGTGCTGATGTTGCGCATTATGCAGAGGCCGTTCAAAGCCCCCACGCGCGCCGCGCGCTACGCGCCCCCGCCCAGCGCCTTGCGGAGTTGGTCGCGCAGGGCGGTGGCTTTCTGGTGGTTATAGGCCATATGCTCGGGGTCAAAGACCTCCAGCGCGGCCTCGACATGCGCCAGCGCCGCGCGCAGATGCGGGGCAGGGTCCGGGCAGGTGTCGTGCTCGGCGAGCGCCTTCTCGGCAAGTGCCATATTCTCCTGCGTCATGGCCCATTGCACCGGGTGATCGGCGCGGGTGCGGACCTCCAGCGCTGCGCGGAAGGCCGCGACCGCCTGTCCCAGCAGCGCCGCGCCCTCCGGCCCGCCGGTGCGCTCGCCTTGTGCCGAGAGTGCCGCGCCGAGATTGTTCTGCGTCACGG
>SKRP01000250.1 GCA_007118445.1 Natronohydrobacter sp. | reverse complement strand
GTCGATGCAGGCTGGATCAGCCAGGAAGCCCTGTGCCAGGGCGTGAGCGCAGGTCCTGCACCCTGCAACTGACCCGACAAGACTGAACCGGGGCGCGCGGCCTGACGCCGCCGCCCCTTTTCCGCACCCGCTGCGGCCCGCCCTCTTTGGCAGGACAGATCCCATGAGCACCTCTGACACCACCCGACCCGCAGGAGCGAAGGCTCCGGCGCGACCGAAGCTGACCGACGCGCTGGAACTGGATACACGCCTGCTGGGCATGATCGGGGCCTTTATCGCCGTGCTGGTCGTGTTCAACATCCTGACTGACGGGCGCTTTCTGACGCCGCGCAATATCTTCAACCTGACGATCCAGACCGTCAGCGTGGCGATCATGGCCACGGGCATGGTTTTCGTCATCGTTACCCGCCATATCGACCTGTCCGTGGGCGCGCTTCTGGCCACCTGTTCGGCTGTGATGGCGATGATGCAGACTGCATGGCTGCCGCAATATCTGGGCCTGCCGCTCGGCCATCCGATGATCCCCTGGCTGGCCATCGGCGCGGGCATCATCACCGGGGCATTGATCGGCGCATTTCACGGCTATCTGACCGGATATCTGCTGATCCCGGCTTTCATCGTTACGCTGGGCGGGCTGCTGGTCTGGCGCAATGTCGGCTGGTATCTGACGAACGGTCAAACCATCGGGCCGCTGGACCCCACCTTCCAGATGTTTGGCGGCATCAATGGAACGCTGGGCGAATTCTGGTCCTGGGTGTTGGGCATTGCAGCCACCGCTGCCGCGCTTGCGGCCCTCTGGGCCAAACGCCGCGACAAGACGCGCCATGGTTTCCCGGTCAAACCGCTCTGGGCCGAAGTCGCTCTGGGCGCGATCATTGCCGGGGCCATCCTTGGATTCATCAAGATCCTGAACTCTTACGAAATCCCCGCTGCCCGTCTGCGCCGCGAATTCGAGGCCCGCGGCGAGGTCATGCCCGAAGGATATACCGCCGTTTACGGCCTGCCCATTTCCGTTTTGCTGCTGATCGTGGTCGCTGTCGTGATGACCGTCATCGCCCGCAAGACCCGGCTGGGCCGCTACATCTTCGCGGCGGGCGGCAACCCGCAGGCGGCAGAATTGTCGGGCATCAACACCCGCCTGCTGACGGTCAAGGTTTTCGCCATCATGGGCGTGCTCTGCGCAATTTCAGCGGTCGTCGCCTCGGCGCGACTGACCAACCACTCGAACGATATCGGCACGTTGGATGAGTTGCGCGTGATCGCAGCGGCTGTGATCGGGGGCACCGCACTCGCCGGGGGGCTGGGCACGATCTATGGCGCGATCCTTGGCGCGCTGATCATGCAGTCGCTGCAATCAGGCATGGCCATGGTCGGTGTCGATGCGCCCTTGCAGAATATTGTCGTAGGCTCGGTGCTGGTGTTCGCTGTGCTGATCGACATCATCTATCGCCGCCGCACAGGGAAGGGCTAGGACATGACCCCGCTTGTAGATATCCGCAACCTCTCGATTGCCTTTGGCGGGATTCAGGCCGTCGATGATGTCTCGATCGACCTCTATCCGGGCGAAGTCGTGGGGCTTCTGGGCCATAATGGCGCGGGCAAATCCACGCTGATCAAGATACTTTCGGGGGCTTACAAGGCCGATAGCGGCGAGATCTGGATCGACGGGAAAAAGGCCACGATCAACAGCCCCCGCGACGCCCGCAGCTACAATATCGAGACGATCCACCAGACCCTTGCACTGGCCGACAACCTGCCCGCGCCTGCCAATCTGTTTCTGGGTCGCGAATTGCGCACCATGTTCGGGTTCCTTGATGACAGCCGCATGGAATCCGAGACCCGCAAGATCATGGCCCGCCTGAACCCCAATTTCCGCAAGATCGCGGAACCGGTCAGCGCGCTGTCGGGCGGTCAACGGCAATCGGTGGCGATTGCGCGCGCGGTCTATTTCAATGCGCGTATCCTGATCATGGACGAACCGACTGCGGCCCTGGGCGTGCATGAAACCAAGATGGTTGCCGATCTGATCATGGAGCTGAAGGCGCAGGGGCTGGGCATCTTCCTGATCAGCCACGATACGCGCGAGATGATGGATCTGTGTGACCGTGTATCGGTGATGAAAAACGGGCAGTTGATCGGCACGGAACGGGTCGAGGATGTGACCGAAGACGACATCCTGTCGATGATCATCATGGGCAAGAAGCCAGAAAAGGCCGCGTGATGTATCTTGGACTTGATCTTGGCACATCCGGCCTGAAAGGGCTGGTCATCGACGCAAGCGGCGCGGTGGTGGCCGAAGCCAGCGCGCCCCTGACGGTCGCCCGCCCGCATCCGGGCTGGTCCGAGCAGGATCCGGCAGACTGGATCGCCGCCGGTGAATCCGTGCTGCGCGCGCTGGCCACTCAGATCGACATGGCCGCAATCGCAGGCATCGGTCTGTCGGGCCAGATGCATGGGGCAACCGTGCTCGACGCCTCGGACAAGGTGCTGCGCCCCTGCATCCTGTGGAACGACACCCGCGCGCATCTGGAAGCCACTGAGCTTGACGCCGACCTGCGCTTCCGCGCGCAAAGCGGCAATATCGTCTTTCCGGGCTTTACCGCGCCAAAACTGGTCTGGATGGCGCGGAATGAACCCGACCTGTTCGCGCAAGCGGCCAAGGTGCTCTTGCCCAAGGACTACCTGCGTCTATGGCTGACGGGCCACCATGTCGCGGAAATGTCAGACGCCGCAGGCACAAGCTGGCTGGATGTGGGCGCGCGTGACTGGTCTGACGACCTTCTGGCCGCCACGGACCTGACGCGCGACCACATGCCCGCGCTGGTCGAAGGCTCCGCCCCCTCGGGCGGAGTGCGCGCCGCGCTTGCGACCGAGTTCGGCCTCACCCCCGGCATTCCCGTCGCTGGCGGCGCGGGCGACAATGCTGCCACTGCCATCGGCCTCGGGGTCGCGCGCGGAGGGCAGGGCTTTGTCAGCCTCGGCACCTCGGGCGTTCTGTTCGCCGCGACGGATGGTTACGCACCAGACCCGGAAACGGCTGTGCACACCTTCTGCCACGCACTGCCCGGCACCTGGCATCAGATGGGCGTGATCCTTGCCGCCACCGACGCGCTGAACTGGTTTGCGCGCGTGGCAGGCGCAACCCCCGGCGACCTGACCGCCGATCTCGGCCCGCTGCAAGCCCCCGGTCGCGCGCTCTTCCTGCCCTATCTGGGCGGCGAGCGCACGCCCTTGAACAGCGCCAGCATCCGCGGCGCCTTCATCGGCCTCGACCACGCAACCGACCGCGATGCCGCCACCCGCGCCGTGCTCGAAGGCGTCGTTTTCGCGCTGAAGGATTGTCAGGACGCGCTGGCCGCTACCGGCACGAAGCTCGACACGCTCATCGCCGCAGGCGGTGGCGCGCGCTCCGATTACTGGCTTTCGGCACTGGCCACAGCGTTCGACCTGCCCATCCTTGTCCCCGAGGCAGGCGATTACGGCGCAGCCCTTGGCGCGGCCCGGCTTGGCCTGATGGCCGCGACCGGGGCCAGCCTGGAGGCCATGCCGCTTCCGCCCGTCGCGCGGGAAATCACGCCCCTGCCCAAGCTCACCCCGGCCTTTTCTGATGCGCATCAGCGCTTCAAGGCTGCACAATCTGCCATCAAGGATCTGACATGACCGAATTCTTCGCAGGCATCCCCGCGATCACCTATCAAGGGCCGGACAGCGACGATGATTTCGCTTTCCGCCACTACAATCCTGATGAAGTCGTTCTGGGCCGCCGGATGGAAGATCATCTGCGCTTCGCCATCTGCTACTGGCACAGCTTCGCCTGGCCCGGTGGCGATCCGTTCGGCGGCCAGACCTTCCAGCGACCCTGGTTCGGCGACACGATGGCGCATGCGAAACTGACAGCCGATGTCGCGTTTGACATGTTCCGCATTCTGGGGGTGCCTTACTTCTGCTTCCATGATGTCGACATGCGCCCCGAGGGCGCGGATTTCGCGGAAAACACCCGCAATCTGGAAGAGATGACCGAGGTTTTCGCGGCCAAGATGGAAGCAGGCGGGCCAAAACTGCTCTGGGGCACGGCGAACCTGTTCAGCCACCGCCGCTTCATGGCCGGGGCCGCCACGAACCCTGACCCCGATGTCTTCGCCTTCTCAGCGGCAACGGTCAAGACCTGCATGGATGCGACCAAGAAGCTCAATGGCGAAAACTACGTCCTATGGGGCGGGCGCGAAGGCTATGAGACGCTGCTGAACACCGACATGAAAAAGGAACTGGACCATATGGGCCGCTTCCTGTCGATGGTGGTGGACTACAAGCACAAGATCGGCTTCAAGGGCACGATCCTGATTGAGCCGAAACCGCAGGAACCGACGAAACACCAGTATGATTATGACGCCGCGACCGTGTTCGGCTTCCTGCAGCGCTTCGGGCTGGAGAAAGAGGTCAAGCTGAACCTTGAGCAGGGCCACGCGATCCTTGCAGGGCATAGCTTCGAGCATGAAATCGCCACGGCTGCCGCTCTGGGCGTGTTCGGCTCGATCGACATGAACCGCAACGACTATCAATCCGGCTGGGACACCGACCAGTTCCCCAACAACACCCCCGAAGTGGCACTGGCCTATTACGAGATCCTGCGCGCAGGCGGCTTCACCACGGGCGGCACGAATTTCGACGCCAAGCTGCGCCGCCAGTCACTGGACCCCGAAGACCTGATCCTGTCCCATGCAGGCGCGATGGATGTCTGCGCGCGCGGGCTGAAAGCCGCTGCCGCCATGCTGGAGGATGGCCGTCTGGAAGCCGCGCGCGCCACGCGCTATGCCGGGTGGGACCAGCCCGAAGCGCAAGCGATGCTGGCGTCAGACCTCGACAGCATCACCGCCGATGTGATCGCGCGCGGGGTTGACCCGCAGCCACGCTCTGGCAAACAGGAGCGGCTGGAGAACCTGGTCAACCGCTTCATGTAAGGAGAGCCCATGCCCGCGGCCACGCCCCCTGTCTGCGATTTCGGCTGGAAAGCCCCCGGTTTCAGCCTGCCCGCGACCGATGGCCAGACCTACAGCCTGTCCGATGTCGCGGGGCCAAACGGCACGCTGGTCATGTTCATCTGCAACCACTGCCCCTATGTGCTGGCCGTGCTCGACCGCATCCTGCGCGATGCGCGCGATCTGGCCGCACATGGGATCGGCGTGGTGGCGATCTGCGCCAATGACGCGGAGACCTATCCCGCCGACAGCTTCCCCAGAATGCAGGAACTGGCGGAGAAACACAGCTTCCCCTTCCCCTACCTGCATGATGAAACGCAGGATGTGGCCCGCGCATGGGGTGCGGAATGCACGCCCGATTTCTTCGGGCTGAATGCCGAAGGCGCGTTGCAGTATCGCGGGCGGCTTGATGCATCAGGCCGCAACCCCGGACCGGCAGATGCGCGGCGCGAGCTGTTCGAGGCGATGGTCCAGATCGCCGAGACCGGCGCAGGCCCGCGCGACCAGACCCCAAGCATCGGCTGTTCGATCAAATGGAAAGCGGCCTGAGGTAGGGTGCGTGGTTCACCACGCACCTTACAGCAGCGCGACGGATCTCAACCCTCGGCGAAGGTCCAGCCACGCCTGCGCGGCACACGCACTGCCAGCATGGGTTTCAGCAACGGGCTGGCAAAGCGCTTCAGGTCCAGCGCCTCATGCACCCCGGTACAAGTCTCGCCGCCGATCTGCGTCTCAACCGCAGCACGGGTGTAGAACGGCGCATCGAGCATCGCCAGCCGCTGCCGTGGCACCACCCCGGCATCGCCCCGCGTCTCGCGCCGCACAGCCCAGAGACTGCGGGCCATACGCGCTTTCGGGGGCGGGGTGATCTTTTCCATCCGCCCGTCCGGATGGAAATGCAGCGCGGTTTCCTGCTGCCTCCCGTCGCGCAGGGTCGCGTCATAGAAGCAGCTCGTCCCGCCCGCACGCGGAAACCGGCCCCAGGTCCAGTAATCGAAATCCGCCTCCAGCGCGGCCTCGCCGAAATTCGCATCGAAATAGCCGTGCCCCTGCCATTTATGGCCCGGTGACAGATCCACCTCGATCCGCGCAATAGGGGCAAAGGGCTGCCAGCGATGGCGCGCATCCGGGGTCAGGGCATGGCTCTGGCCGAACAGCGCTTCGGGATGCAGGGTGATCGTGCCGCGCACGCGACTGATCACCGGCGGGGCCGAAATCTCGTCGACATCGATCACCAGACGATCCCGCTCCCAGCGGATGCGGGACGGCCCGACCTCGAACACATCTTCCGACTGGCGCAGCGCCGGGCGGCCCCGGTCGGTCATGGTGAACCGCCCGCGCGGGCCATAGGTGGCGACATTGATACAGCAATGATCCTGCGGGTCGCGCCGCCCCGACCAGCGATACCAGGGCGAAAACACCGAACCGATGAAGCCGATCACCGAGACAGCGCGGTCGCCCGCGTCGCTGATCCCGTCGATATACCACCAGGCATAGCCATCGGGTGGAACATGCGCGCGGAAATCCGGTCGCTGAGAACCGCTTGCGCGGCATGTTTCCCCGAAAGCGCCGCCATCGGAACCCCCGCCCCCGGATGCGTGCCCCCGCCTGCCAGATACAGCCCCTTGACCCGCGTGCGCGCGGTCGGGCGCAGGAAGGTCGCCAGAGGGCTGTTCGGGGACAGCCCGTAAAGCGCGCCCTGACTGTGGGGAAACAGGGTTGCGAACTGGCCGGGGCCGGTCAGAACCACCGAGCCCGGGTCCGGGTCCAGATGCAGGCCGAAACTGGCCAGACGCGCGCAGGGAGAAATCGGGCATGGCATATCCTTGGGGGGCTGCGCTGCGGCTGGCAGCGCAGGGGCATTGAGGATGAACTGGAACCGCTCGGGGCCTTCGGGGGTCGTTTCGTGACGGTCCTGCGCGCAGATATAGATTGTCGGCTGATGCGGGATCTCGGCGCGGGCCAGAGGGCCGAACTCCGCGCCTGCATCATCGGCGAAAAACACTGTATGATACCCGAGGGCATTCCGTCCCAGCCCCTCGGGCCGGACTTTTGCTGCAAAGGTCCAGACATGGGCGGACAGGCTGCGCGGTTGGGTCCGTTGTGCAGCGGGTGCGCGGCGGGGCGCATCGAGCAGGAATGGCAGCGCGGCCGGATCGCCGTTGAACAGGATCTGGCGCGCCGGGATGATCGTGCCATCCGCGAGCGTCGCGCCTGTGATCCGCCCCTGCGCTGTGTTCAGCCGCGCGACTGGCGCATTCAGCCGCAACTTGCCGCCCAACCCCGTGAAAAGTCCTGCCAGCACCTGTGCGAGCTGCGCCATGCCGCCCCGGACCGCCCAGACACCTTGCGCCTCGGCTTGCCAGATCAGCGCCAGAAGCGCAGGCGCCAGCTTCGGATTGCCGCCGACATAGGTCGCATAACGCCCGAAAAGCTGACGCAAGCGCGGATCGGTGAAACCTTTCGCGAGCTTCCCCTCCAGCGTCAGACCGGGTCGCAGCCAGGGCAGCAATGCGGGGCGCGCAAGGGCTGCGCCTGCAGCCGCAAGAGCGGCAGGACGGGCCGCCTGCATGACAGGGGCGGCGAAAGCGTCGAACAGCGCGCGGGTCGCTGTGTTGAAACGCGTGAACTCATCGCGCGCCTGCGCATCAAAGGCCTGTCCGATGGCATCTGCATTGGCGCGCGGGTCGGCGAACAGATCCAGGCTTTTGCCGCAGCGCCAGAAATGCCGCGCAATCACAGGCAGCGGGGTCAGCGTCAGATGCTGGTCAAGCTGCGTGCCTGCCGCATCAAACAGATCATCCAGAACCGCGCGCAGGGTCAGAACCGTCGGGCCGGCATCGACCGGGCCTGCAGCACTGGGGGTCGTGCGGATCTTGCCGCCGGGCCAGCCCTGCGCCTCGATCAGCGTGACGGGCAAACCCGCCGCAGCCAGCCGGATCCCGGCGGCAAGCCCGCCAATCCCGGCACCGATCACCAGAACTGAGTCTTTTTCAAGGTCCATGTCAGAGATTCTTGACTCTTTCTGCGAAACTGTCCAGTATTATTTACAGTTTGATGTCTAGCATAAGTTACACCACCAGCAGAATGAGGCCGAGATGGACCTGAGCAAGCGAATAGATCGGGCGATGATGTGCGCCATCACGCAGGCACAGGGCGGCGACGCTGCCGCGCCGGGGCGGCTGGCCGCGGCGTTGAATTACGCGGTCACACCGGGCGGTGCGCGGATCCGGCCCACGATTTGCCTCTCGGTGGCGCTGGCTTGCGGCGATGACCGGCCCGCCCTGTCCGATCGCGCGGCCACAGCGCTGGAGCTGATCCATTGCGCATCCCTTGTGCATGATGATCTGCCCGCCTTCGACAATGCCGATTTCCGGCGCGGCAAGCCGACTGTGCATCTGGCCTTTTCCGAACCGCTGGCCGTGCTGACCGGCGACAGCCTGATCATTGCCGCTTTCGATGTGCTGGCGCAGGTCGAGGATGTCGATGCCCTGCGCGCGCTGCGGCTGACCCGGCTGCTGGCGCGGCATACTGGAATGCCACATGGCATCTGCGCCGGACAGGGCTGGGAAAGCGAATCCACGGTTGATCTGGGGGCCTATCACCGCTCAAAAACCGCGGCACTCTTTGTCGCTGCAACCCAGATGGGTGCCGTTGCCGCCGGGCATGAGCCAGACCCCTGGACAGAGCTTGGCGCGCGCATCGGCGAGGCGTTTCAGGTCGCCGACGATCTGCGCGACGCGCTTTATGACGAGACGGCTCTGGGCAAACCTGCCGGGCAGGATGCGATCCACCAGCGCCCCTCGGCGGTTGAGGAATATGGCGTGCAGGGCGCCATCAAGCGTCTGCAGGATATCCTCGGCGGGGCCATCGCCTCGATCCCGTCCTGCCCCGGCGAGGCGCAGCTTGCGCAGCTTGTGCGGCTTTATGCCGAACGCATGACCCCGGTCGCGCCTGTCCGGGTCTAGGCGCATGGTGGATATGCCCGCGCCTGACCTGCCGTTCCGGCCTGCGGGCTGGGTCAACCGGCTGGTTGCCGCGCCGCGCTTTCAGGCGATCTGCGCGCGGGTTCCGGGTTTGCGCGGGATCGCGCGCCGCGAAGGGGCCGCGATCTTCGATCTGATGCAGGGCTTCGTGCAAAGCCAGATGCTGATGGCGCTCGTTGAATTGCGCGTGTTGCATCTGCTGGCGGATGGTCCGGCGACTGCGGACGCGCTGGCCCGGCGTCTGGATGTGCCGCCCGAGCGCATGGCGATCCTGCTGCAGGCCGGGGCGGCGATGCAGCTTTTGCGGCGCAAGCGCGACCAGTTCAGGCTGGCGCGGCGGGGTGCGGCCTTTCTGGCTGTGCCGGGGCTGGCCGAAATGGTGCGCCATCATGATGTGCTCTATCGCGATCTGTCGGACCCTGTGGCCTTCATCAAGGGGCAGACCGAGCCAGAGCTCGCGCGCTTCTGGCCCTATGTGTTCGGCGCGACCGACCCGATGGACCCTGATGTTACGGCGCGCTACTCGCATCTGATGGCCGAAAGCCAGCGCATGGTGGCCGATGCGGCCCTGGCGCAGCTCTCGCTGAGCGGCGTGCGGCACCTGCTGGACGTAGGCGGCGGCACAGGTATGTTTCTGCGCGCGGTGCGGGCGCGCTATCCGGGGGTGAAGCTTGCGCTGTTTGATCTGCCTGATGTGGTGAAGCAGGCCGCGCTGCCTGCTGATGTCACGCGACATGGCGGGTCGTTCCGCTCTGATCCGCTGCCTGCAGGTGCTGATGCGATCAGTCTGGTGCGGGTGCTTTATGACCATTCAGATGACACTGTGCGCAGCTTGCTGGCCAGGGCATATGCAGCTCTGCCCAGCGGGGGGCGGTTGTTGGTGATCGAGCCGATGTCAGGTGGGGCAAGGCCGGATCCGCAGACAGATGTGTACTTTTCAGTTTACACTTTGGCGATGCGAACCGGGCGCACCCGCTCTGCAGCCGAAATAACAGATTTGCTGATTCAGGCTGGTTTTGTCGATTTCAAGACATATCCCGCAGACAAACCCTTTGTCACCTGCATTCTGGACGCGCGCAAGCCGTGATGGCGATGTGGTTTCTGAAAAAAGTGTCAATACTAATTGACAGTATGGTCTGTATAGCTATGATTACAGTATCCGCTTCGAGTCGGCTTTGGCCCTGAAGCATACGCCACGACCAGAATGGGAGAGAGCCGTGCAGACTGACGCCATCGTCCTTTCCGCCCCGCGCCAGCTTGGCCTGGCGCAAGTCGGCCTGAAGGCCGCAGGGCCAGGCGATCTGGTGGTGCGGATTGACCATTCCGGCATCTCGACCGGCACGGAAAAGCTGTTCTGGTCGGGCGATATGCCCCCTTTTCCGGGCATGGGATATCCTCTGGTTCCGGGCTATGAAGCTGCGGGCGAAGTGATAGAGGCCGGGGCAGGGACTGGCTTTCGCGCAGGGGAGCGGGTTTTCGTTCCGGGCGCGAATTGTTTCGAATCAGGCGAACAGGGGCCGGTTTTCGGCCTCTTTGGCGGCGCAGCGCGAACTCTTGTCACAGATGCAAAGCGGGTCACCCGCATTGATCCCGGCATGGGCGCAGCAGGCGCATTACTGGCACTGG
>SKRP01000128.1 GCA_007118445.1 Natronohydrobacter sp. | reverse complement strand
CTTATAGGGCGGGGATATGGGGGCGGTAAAGGGGGGGGCGGGCAGAGCAGGCGCGCGAATTGCGCTGGTCGGCGCAAGTTTGCGTGACAGAGCCGCGCCTGTGCTGCGTTGAGGACACGGTTGGGCACCTTCCCGGGAGCGCAGAACCGTGCCATCTGCGCGCCTGCCCAGGTCTGCTCTGCCGGATCGGGGGAGGCGCGCCATATCTCAGCTTGCCGAAGACATCAGCGCTGACAGATTGCCGCGATGGCGGTGCAGCACCAGCCGGTTGAGCGCGTTGACATAGGCCTTGGCCGAGGCGACCACAGTATCCGTGTCCGAGGACTGGCCGGAATAGACAACGCCATCCAGCGCCAGCCGCACGCTGACAGTGGCCTGCGCATCGGTGCCTTCGGTCACGGCATGGACCTGATACAGCTCCAGCCGCGCTTCATGCGGATAGAGCATCTTCACGGCATTGAAAGTCGCATCCACGGGCCCGTCACCGGTCGCATCGATGAATTTCTCTTCGCCGCCCACCCGCATGGTGAGTTCCGCTTCCTGCGGCCCCTCGGTACCACAGATCACCCGCAAACGCTTGATCTGCAGATAGGACTCCTCATCGGCTGTGCTGGCTTCGGCCATCAGTGCGATCAGATCGTCATCATAGACTTCCTTCTTGCGGTCGGCGAGCGCCTTGAAGCGCACGAAAACGTCCTTGAGCTGGTTGTCGCCCAGCTCATAGCCCAGCTCCGACAGTTTCGCGCGTAACGCCGCGCGGCCCGAATGCTTGCCCATGACCAGATTGGTCGCGGCGAGGCCAATATCTTCGGGGCGCATGATCTCGAAGGTTTCCTTGTTTTTCAGCATCCCGTCCTGATGGATGCCGGATTCATGCGCAAACGCGTTCTTGCCGACCACGGCCTTGTTGAATTGCACCGGAAAGCCCGACACAGCCGCGACCATGCGCGAGATGCCCATGATCTTCGTGGTGTCGATCCGGGTGTTGTAGGGCAGAATGTCATTGCGCACCTTGAGCGCCATGACCACTTCCTCCAGCGCCGTGTTGCCGGCGCGCTCGCCCAGCCCGTTGATCGTGCATTCAATCTGCCGCGCACCCGCTTCGACCGCCGCCAGCGCATTGGCCGTCGCCATGCCCAGATCGTTATGACAATGCGTGGCGAAAATGATCTCATCGGCACCGGGCACACGTTCCAGCAGCATGGCGATCAGATCGGCACTTTCGCGCGGATAAGTATAGCCCACTGTGTCGGGGATGTTGATCGTCGTGGCCCCGGCCTTGATCGCGGTTTCGACCACGCGGCACAGATAGTCATGCTCGGTGCGGGTGGCATCCATCGGCGACCATTGCACATTGTCGCACAGATTGCGCGCATGGGTCACGGTATCGTGGATCCGCTGCACCATCCCGTCCTGATCCAGCGCGGTGATGTCGCGATGCAGGGGCGAGGTGCCGATGAAAGTGTGAATCCGGGCGCGGGGCGCGTGTTTCACGGCCTCCCAGGCGCGGTCGATATCGGTGACATTGGCCCGCGCCAGCCCGCAGATCACCGAATTGCGCGCATTTTTCGCGATCTCGCTGACCGCCTGAAAATCGCCCTCTGATGCGATAGGGAAACCAGCTTCGATGATATCCACGCCCATCTCATCAAGCAGGCCCGCGATTTCCAGCTTCTCGGCATGGCTCATGGTCGCGCCGGGGCTTTGTTCGCCATCGCGCAGGGTCGTGTCGAAAATCAGGACATGGTCCTGTTTTGCTGTTGCGTCACTCATGGGATGTTCCTGTCAATCCTGTCTGTTTGCTTGTCCGGGCGGCGGGCGCTGGTCACCTCTGAGCGGCGCACCCGATGCGGGACACGCTCAGAGGCCGCTAAGCAGCAGCAGGCCGGGCAGCAGACAAGGCGTCACAGAAAAGTTCATGGGCTTGCTTATAGGCAGGTGCGCCGGGCTTGAAAACCCCCAATCTGGCCGCGCCGAGCAGTGCGCGAGGGGCCGTGCGGCTTGACTCCATCCGCGCCCCCCCTCATGAAGCGCGCGAGGTATCGGGTCAGGGAAAGCACAGATGAGCGCGATTGACGGCAAGAAAGACGGGCTTTGGGAAAACATCAAGACGATTGTTTTTGCTCTTCTGATCGCGGGTCTGTTCCGCACCCTGTTTTTCCAGCCCTTCTGGATCCCGTCAGGGTCGATGAAGGAAACCCTGCTGATCGGGGATTTCCTCTTCGTCAACAAGATGGCCTATGGCTATTCGCGTTATTCCTGCCCCTTCGCGCTTTGCCCGATCAATGGCCGCATCTTTGCTTCGGACCCGGAACGCGGCGATATCGTGGTGTTCCGCCATCCGGGCACCGGCGCGGATTACATCAAGCGTCTGATCGGCCTGCCGGGGGACCGGGTGCAGATGCGCGACGGGGTGCTCTATCTGAACGACGAGGCCGTGCCGCAGGAACCCGCTGGCGATTTCATCGAGACCTATGAGCGGCAGGGCAGCGCCGGGCAGTTTCCGCGCTGCGAGAACGCACCTGTGGGGCAGGGCGGTGAATGCCGCAAATCGCGCATGATCGAAACCCTGCCCAATGGCGTCAGCTTTCCGGTCCTGAATATCGTTGATAATGGCGCAGGCGACAACACGCCGGTTTTCACCGTGCCGGACAGGCATTTCTTCTTCATTGGCGACAATCGCGACAATTCGCTCGACAGCCGGATGCCGCGTCAGGTGGGGGGCGTCGGCATGGTGCCCTTTGACCATCTGATCGGGCGCGCGCGCCATGTCGTGTTCTCGGCCGAAGGGCGCTCGCTGTTTTTCGTCTGGACCTGGCGCGGGGATCGCTTTTTCCAGAGGCTGCAGTGAAACTGTCAGCCGAGCTGAGCGCCTTTGCCAAGCGGCTGGGCCATGAGTTCAAGCGCCCGGAGCTTTTGCACCGGGCGCTGACGCATCCGTCGATGTCCTCGCCCTCGCGCCCGGATAACCAGCGGCTGGAATTTCTGGGCGACCGCGTTCTGGGGCTGGTGATGGCCGAAGCGCTGCTCGAGGCCGACAAAAGCGCATCCGAGGGCCAGCTTGCGCCGCGTTTCAATGCGCTGGTGCGCAAGGAAACCTGCGCCGAAGTGGCCCGCGCGCTCGATCTGGGGGCGGCGCTGAAACTGGGGCGGTCCGAGATGCTCTCAGGCGGTCGGCGCAAGGACGCAATCCTTGGCGATGCGATGGAAGCGGTGATCGCGGCGGTCTATCTTGATGCCGGGTTCGAGGCGGCGCGCGCGCTGATTCTGCGCCACTGGGCCGCGCGGCTGACCAGCGTGGATGCGGATGCGCGCGATGCCAAGACCATGCTGCAGGAATGGGTTCAGGCGCGCGGGGCGGGTTTGCCCGAATATGTCGAAACCGCCCGCAGCGGCCCGGATCATGCGCCCAGCTTCACCATCGAGGTGCGGCTTGCCACCGGTGAAAGCGCCAGCGCCAGCGCAGGCAGCAAGCGTGTCGCCGAGCAACGCGCCGCTGCAGCGCTACTGGCCCGGCTTGATCAAAGCAGATGAGCGACAATCTGCGCGGCGCGCTGTGGATGATGCTGGCAATGCTCTGCTTTGCCTTCGAGGATGCGCTGTTCAAACACGCCACCGGCGCAGGCTGGCTGACACCGGGCATGGGGACGCTCCTGTTCGGGCTGATCGCGCTTGCTGTCTCGGGGGTGGTGGCACGGTTGCAGCGCTGCCCGCTCTGGCACCCGGCCTATCTGCAACCGCGCCTGCTGGCGCGCACGGCGGCCGAGGTGATGGGGCGGCTCTTCTTCGCGCTCAGCCTGTTCTACAACAGCCTGACCGTGACCACGACGATCCTGCAGGCAACCCCGATCATCGTGACGCTGGGCGCTGTGTTTATGCTGGGCGAACGCGCAGGCCCGCGCCGCTGGCTGGCGATGGGGGTGGGGCTGGCCGGTGTTCTGCTGGTGCTGCGCCCGACACCTGCGCAATTCGAGCCGACAGCGATTTTCGCAGTACTCGGGATGCTGGGCTTTGCGCTGCGCGATCTGGCCACCCGCACCAGCCCGCCCGAAGTGCGCCCGGCGCAACTGTCGCTGCTGGGCTTTGCCGTGGTCACGCTTGCGGGGGTCGTCTTGCTGGTGGTGGAACCGGGCGCACCGCGCCTGCCTGCGCCGCAGGGGCTGGGTTTCATGGTGCTGACCGCGATTGCGGGCGTGATCGCCTATACCGCATTGACGCGCGCGATGCGCACCGGCGATGTTTCTGCCGTCGCGCCTTTCCGCTACAGCCGTCTGGTCGCGGCGCTGGTCATCGCGATCCTGGTTTTCGGCGAACGTCCCGATGCGCTGACCTGGGCCGGGGCGGCGCTGATCGTGGGGGCGGGGCTGTATACGCTCTGGCGGGAAAGGACGAAACCGGCTAAGGCGCAGGGCAACGCAAGCGAAGGCAGAGGCAAGAGATGACAACACGCGCAGGTTTCGTGGCGCTGATCGGTGAACCCAATGCCGGGAAATCCACCCTGACCAATCGCATGGTGGGGGCAAAGGTCTCGATCGTCACCCACAAGGTGCAGACGACGCGCGCCCGTATTCGTGGCGTGGCGCTGGAAGGGGAGGCGCAGATCGTCTTTGTGGACACGCCGGGTCTGTTTCGCCCACGCCGCCGCCTGGACCGCGCGATGGTTGCCGCTGCCTGGGGCGGGGCTGCGGATGCCGATATCGTCGTGCTGCTGGTCGAGGCACATCGCGGGATGACAGACGGCACGCAGGCCATCATCGACGCGCTGAAGGATCGCATCAGCCCCAAACAGACTGTGGCGCTGGCCATCAACAAGATCGACCGGGTGAAAGCTGAAGCGCTGCTGGCGCTCTCGGCGAAGCTCAATGACGCCTATCCGTTTGCGCGCACTTTCATGATCTCTGCCGAAAAGGGCCACGGGGTTGACGATCTGCGCCGCTGGCTGGCCGAAACCCTGCCTGAAAGCCCCTGGCTTTACCCCGAAGATCAGATCGCCGATCTGCCCATGCGCATGATCGCCGCTGAAATGACCCGCGAGAAGCTGACCCTGCGCCTGCATGAGGAACTGCCCTATCAGTTGACGGTCGAGACCGAAAGCTGGCAGGAGCGCAAGGATGGGTCCGTGCGGATCGACCAGATGATCTATGTGATGCGCGACGGCCATAAGGGGATCGTGCTGGGCAACAAGGGCGAGACGATCAAGGCGATTTCACAGGCCGCGCGCGCTGAAATTGCCGAGTTTCTGGGCCGCCCGGTGCATCTGTTCCTGCAGGTGAAGGTCCGCGAGAACTGGATGGAGGACGCCGAGCGCTATTCCGAGATGGGGCTGGAGTTCCGCGACGGCAATTCATGAGCGCGCGGCTGGCCAGCGGCATCTGGGTTGCGGCCTATCTGCGGCGGTTGCAGATCGAGGGCATCCCGGCCTATGTGATCGCGCGCGGGGATGACACGGCCGGGGAAGTGCTGGTCAAGCTTGCCCTGCTGGATGGAACAGCGCGCGCCTTTCTGCGTGAATATGATCTGGCGCAGGATGCACGGGTCTGGCGCGTGCTGATCGAAGGCCCGGAACCCGAGATCGATGCGGCAATTGCGCGCCAGCGCGGTTTTGACCCCGATCTCTGGGTGATCGAGGTTGAGGATGCGCGCGGGCGGGATTTTCTGCAGAACCCGGAATGACATGCGGTCGGGCTTTGGATGCCTGCGGCGTATTTGCAACATGGGTGTGGTTTTCGGGCCGCAATCTGCGGTTGAGAGACCGGCAGGATTGACTTGCCAGCGCGTTTCCCTTGTTTGTTCCTGCAGTTTCAGAGCCGCATCAGGGGCTTTTTCGATCCCTTCGGCTGTCTGTGGTTTATTGCAAAGGATGGTTTCGGAATGCGCATTTTTCTGGCGGGTCTGCTCTGCCTTCTTGGCCTTGGCACGTCTTTGCTGGCCGAATCGTCCCGTATCATTGCCAGTTTCGGCCAGCAGATGACCGGCAGCGCCCCGGAAGCCGGGTTGCGCTATCTGGCCCCCTGTTGCGGCAGAATTCAGCCTGTGCTGGGGGCTTCGTTTGGCAGCAACGGGTCTGCCTGGCTTGGCGCGGGTGCCGCGATCACCTGGCAGCCGGGGCTGAGCGAGTTGTTCCTGCGCGCAAGCTCGATGGCGGGGCTGCACAGGCGCGGGACAGGGCCCGCGCTCGGTGGTCCGGTGGAGTTTCGCTCGGCGCTGGATCTCGGATTCAGGCGGCCGTCCGGCACGGAAATCGGCATCGGGCTGGATCACCGTTCCAATGCCGGGATTTACAAATCCAATCCGGGGCTGAATACCGGCTATCTGTTCTACAGTGTCGCGCTGAAGTAGCATCAGTCGGCGCAGGGCGCAGGCGGTCCTGCTGCCATCCATGCGCATCACTGCTGCTTGACAGCGCCGGGGGTTTCGCGCATATGCCAGCTTCCGTTCGGGCATCCGGTCCGCGCGGCACGCAGTTATTGTCCGGATATGCCGGACACGCAGCCCGAGAGCACCAAACGCCTGTTTTCCACAGGGGCCACAGGGCGCGGCAGAGTGAAGAAGGAAAGACCCGATGTTTGCGGTCCTCAAAACCGGTGGCAAGCAATACCGCGTGCAGGCAGGCGATCTGCTGCGCGTCGAGCGCATTGCCGCCCAGGCTGGTGAAACAGTCCAGTTCAATGACATCCTGATGCTGGGCGGTGACAGCCCGGTTGTCGGTGCGCCCATTGTCGAAGGCGCCGGCGTTCAGGCCGAAGTGATCGACCAGATCAAGGCCGACAAGGTCATTCATTATGTCAAGCGCCGCCGCAAGCACAGCTCGCAGCGCACCAAGGGTCACCGCCAGAAACTGACGCTGGTGAAGATCACCGATATTCTGGCCTCGGGCGCGGATGCATCGGGCGTGAAAGCCGCGATCGGCACGGGCTCGGTCAAGGACTGGGCCGCTGATGCTCCGGTGACCGCCCCCAAGGCGGACACAGCGATCCCGGAAGTAGCGGCCAGCAAGCCTGCGAACCTGCTGACAGAAGCACGCGACGGCCAGCCAGACGATCTGAAGCGCATCTCGGGCGTCGGCCCCAAGCTCGAAGGGCTGCTGCACAAGAACGGCGTGTTTCATTTCGACCAGATCGCCGCTTGGTCCCCGGAAGAGATTGCCTATATGGATGATCAGCTGTCCTTCAAGGGTCGCATCGAGCGTGATGGCTGGATCGACCAGGCCAAACAATTCGAAGCCGAAAAGGAGTAATCCCCCATGGCACACAAGAAAGCAGGCGGTTCATCCCGTAACGGGCGCGACTCAGCCGGTCGTCGCCTTGGCGTGAAGCTTTATGGCGGCCAGCACGTCATCCCTGGCAATATCATCGTGCGTCAGCGCGGCACCAAGCATTGGCCAGGTGCCAATGTCGGCATGGGCCGCGATCATACGCTTTTTGCCCTGACCGAAGGCCGCATTGCCTTTACCAAGGGTCTCAAGGGGCGCAGCTTCGTATCCGTCGTGCCGATGGAGACTGCCGCCGAATAAGCCGAACAGTTACATTTCGGATGTAAGCAGGGTCGGCAGATATGCCGGCCCTGTTTGTATTTGATGCGGTCCGTTCCTATATCGGGCGCGGGCTGCATGCGCGAAAGTCGAGGAGGGCAGGCTGCGGCCTGACAGGAGAGTTGAGCATGAATATCGACAGCGCAATCCGCGCCGATCAACCCATCATGACCACTGCGCGCCTTGTGCTGCGCCCGTTGCAACAGGCAGATGAGGGGCTGCTGGCGCTCTATACCGGGGACAGGCGGCTGGCCGAGGGCACAAGGTCGATCCCGCACCCGCTGCCGCCCGGCGCGACGCGCCAGTTCATCGAACGCTCGCTTGCACCGGACCGGGAAGAGGATGTCTGGGTGCTGGACGGGTCTGTCTCGGGTGCATCGCAGGTGATGGGGCTGTTGTCGCTCAAACCGCTGGACCGGCAGCAAAGCCAGATCGGGTTCTGGGTGGCTCCGGCTTTCTGGAATGCGGGTTTTGCCTCGGAAGGCGTGCGTGCTGTGATCAAGGCCAATCCGCATCAGGCGCGTACGCTCTTTGCCGAAGTGTTTCAGGATAATCCGGCCTCGGCGCATGTGCTGACCAATGCGGGCTTTGATTATCTGGGCGATGCGGAAGCCTATTCCATCGCGCGCGCAGCTCTGGTCCCGACCTGGACCTATATCCGGCGGATGTGACGACCTGTTCCACCCATGCCTGCGCGATGGGGCAGATGTGGCTGTGCTGCAGCGAAACTGCGCACAGGCGCGGGGCCTGCCTGTCGGATCAGCCTGGCGCGGCACCCGAAGCATATTGCCGTGCAGACAGAAAAGGGGCAGTCCGACGGACTGCCCCTTTTCTGTCACGTTTCCGGCAGGGCCAGAATCAGCTTTCGGTGACTTCCACTGCCGGTTCGCGTTCATAGCGCGGTTCGCGTGGCGGACGACCGATCACCTCGCGCAATTCGTCAAGCTCGATGAAGTTATCGGCCTGGCGGCGCAGGTCATCTGCGATCATCGGCGGTGTGCTGCGGATGGTCGACACGACCGAGACCCGCACACCCTGACGCTGCAGGCTTTCCACCAGCGGACGGAAATCGCCATCGCCCGAGAACAAAACCGCATGATCGAGACGCGGCGCGAGTTCCATCGCATCCACAGCCAGTTCGATATCCATATTGCCCTTGACCTTACGCCGACCCATCGAGTCGGTGTATTCCTTCGCAGGCTTCGTCACCATATTGTAACCATTATAGTGTAGCCAATCGACCAGCGGGCGGATCGGAGAGTAGTCGTCATTCTCGAGCAGGGCCGTGTAATAGAACGCACGTAGCAGCTTGCCACGACGCATGAACTCCTGCCGCAGAAGCTTGTAGTCGATGTCGAAGCCCAGTGCCTTCCCGGCCGCATAGAGATTCGCACCGTCTATGAAGAGCGCGAGCCGCTCGTCTTTGTAGAACATGAGTTAGACCTTGCAAAATTCAAATCCAAGTGTATGAGCGCGCAACCCCGAGAGGGGTCAGGCACGAAATGCCCTTCGCTCAACTCTGCAGGACAGATAGTGATATGGCAAGAAAATACAATCCTGTGGCGATTGCTCTTGGGGCTAATCTGCCGGGGCATATGGATAGTCCGCAGGCGGAAATCGCAGCGGCCGTGGCAGAAATTCGCAAGTCGGATCTTGAGGTTATGCATGTCAGCCGGTTCTGGCGCACGCCGGCAGTGCCGCAGGGTTCCGGTCCCGATTTCGTGAATGCTGCCCTGCTGGCCCGCAGTGACGTTGCGGCACAGGGTATTCTCGCGCTGCTTCATGATATCGAGTTGCGGGCGGGGCGCGTGCGCAGGCGGCGCTGGGGCGCGAGGGTGCTGGATCTCGATCTGCTGGCGGTCGGCGATCTGATCCTGCCCGATATCGACACGTTCCGGCAATGGCAGGGCCTCGATCCGGCGGCGCAGCAACAGCGCGCGCCTGACGGGCTGGTGCTGCCGCATCCGCGACTGCAGGATCGCGCCTTCGTGCTGGCGCCATTGCGCGAAATCGCGCCGGACTGGCGTCACCCGGTGCTGCAGCTGAGCGTCGCCGAAATGCATGATGCCCTGCCCGCCCGCGCATTCGCGGGAATGGTCCCGATCTGAAATCATTTTTGACAGCATCCCTTGATATATGTTGCAGAGCGCAGTAAGGACAACCTCTGATCCGGATTTTCAGATGAGATGGAGCGTTCCCCATGGCCCGCGTGACGGTTGAAGACTGCGTAGACAAGGTTCCCAACCGATTCGAACTGGTGGCATTGGCCTCGCATCGCGCCCGCGAAATCGCGGCCGGGGCACCCATCACAGTGGATCGCGACAATGACAAGAACCCTGTCGTGGCACTGCGCGAAATCGCCGAGGAAACCCAGTCCGCCGACCATCTGCGCGAGCGCATGATCGAGAGCCTGCAGACCCAGATCGAGGTCGACATGCCCGAGGATGACGACATGGCGCTGCTGATGGGCGGGCCCGAGCAGGATCTGCCCGAGCAGGACGGCATGAACGAGGCCCAGATGCTGCGCGCCCTGATGGAGGCGCAGGGGCAGGCGGGCTGAGGCCGCTTGCGCTGGCAGCATATCCGGGGCGCGCGTGACAGGCAGAAAGGTCGACAGGCGTGATTTCGCAGGATGACCTGATCGCGCTTGTGCGCAATTACAACCCGCGCAGCGACGAAAGCCTGATCCGGCAGGCCTGGGATTACGGCGCGCAGATGCATGAGGGGCAGTTCCGCCATTCCGGCGAGCCCTATTTCACGCATCCTGTCGCCGTGGCAGCACTTCTGACCCAGATGCAGCTTGATGATGCGACCATCATCACCGCCCTGCTGCATGACACGATCGAGGATACGAAATCGACCTTCTCCGAGGTCGCGCGCCTCTTTGGCCCCGAGATTGCCGAACTGGTCGATGGTGTCACCAAGCTGACCAATCTGCAGTTGAGCTCGTCAGAGGCGAAACAGGCCGAGAATATCCGCAAATTGCTGATCGCCATGTCGCGCGACCTGCGCGTCATTCTGGTGAAGCTCGCGGACCGCCTGCACAATATGCGCACG
>SKRP01000116.1 GCA_007118445.1 Natronohydrobacter sp. | reverse complement strand
TTCCGCTGCACGCGCCCGCAAAGCCTGCGTTTCCGCTCGGGCGAATTCGTCATGATCGGGCTGATGGGCGAGAATGGCAAGCCGCTGCTGCGCGCCTATTCCATCGCCTCGCCGTCCTGGGATGAAGAGCTGGAATTCTACTCGATCAAGGTGCCGGACGGGCCGCTGACCTCGCGGCTGCAGCATATCCAGCCCGGCGATGCGCTGATCCTGCGGCCCAAACCGGTCGGCACGCTGGTTCTGGATGCGCTGCTGCCGGGCAAGCGGTTGTGGATGCTGGCGACGGGGACCGGGATCGCGCCTTTTGCGTCGCTGCTGCGCGACCCGGAAACCTGGGAGAAATACGCGCAGGTGATCGTGATGCATACCTGCCGCGAGGCAGCGGAGCTGACTTATGGGCGCGATCTGATCGAAGCTTTGCCCGAGGATCCGCTGATCGGCGAGCTGGTCGGGGACAAGCTGCTTTACTACCCGGCGACGACCCGCGAGCCGAGTGCGAATATGGGAAGAGTGACCGATAACCTCAAGTCAGGCAAGGTTTTCTCGGATCTGGGCATCGCGCCGCTGGATCCGGCGACAGACCGCGCGATGGTCTGCGGATCGCTGGAGTTCAACAAGGATATCAAGGCGATCCTGGAAGCGGCGGGGCTGCGCGAAGGGGCCAATTCCGAGCCTGCGGAATATGTGGTGGAAAAGGCCTTCGTCGATTGAGCGCGCGTTGCGCCACAGGTCTGGGGATATAAGATCCCCGCGCGTGGCGCGCGGGATCCCCAGACATGCCGGCCCGCGCGCAGGCAGGTCTATTTCACGAAAATCTCGCGCGGTGTTGCGCAGAGCAGTTCCGGCCCGGATTCGGTAATGAGCACTGGTTCGGTGATTTCCAGCCCGCCATCGTCGAGCCAGAGCGCAGGCATGAAATGGATCACCATACCGGGTTTCAGCTCGGTCATGTCACCGCGCCGCAGGGATAGCGTGCGCTCGCCCCAGTCAGGCGGGTAGCTCAGACCGATGGAATAGCCGCAGCGGTTATCCTTCTCAAAACCGCGCTTGTTCAGATTGGCATTGAAGGCATTGGCGACATCCTCGGCGCGCGCGCCGGGATGGCATTGACCAAGCCCGGCTTCGGTGGCTTCCAGCACGGCCTCTTCGGCGTGCCGGTAAAGATCGGGCACGCGGTCAAAGAACAAGGTGCGCGATTGCGGGCAATGGTAGCGGCGATGCACGCCCGCGATTTCGAAAAAGGTCGATTCGCCCGCGCGCATGGGCCGGTCATCCCATGTCAGATGCGCGGCGGTCGCATCGAGACCGGACGGGGCCATCGGCACAATCGCCGGGTAATCTCCCCATTGCCCCTCGGCCCCCTCGATCCCGGCCTTGGCGATCTCGGCCACCAGAAGATGTTTGGCCATGCCCGGTTCGGCGCGATCCAGGATCACCTGATGCATCCGTTCGACGATTTTCGCGGCGCGGCGGATATAGAGCAGCTCGGATTCGGATTTCACCAGCCTTTGCCAGTTCACCAGCCCTGTGGCATCGACGAAACGCGCTTCATGCAGATGGTTCACAAGGGTCTGATGGGCGGCAGCGGAATAATAGTAATTATCCATCTCGACGCCGATCCAGCCGGTATTCCAGCCCCGGTCGATGATCAGCCCGGCCAGCGCTTCCATCGCGTGTTTCTGCGGGTTCTGAACATAGGTGTCATCATAGGGCGCGATGCTGTCTTCGTTCTTCATGAAGACAGTGCGTTGCGCGCCGGGGCCGTCAATGCCGCGCCCCCACCAGACCGGCTCGCCTTCGAGCGGTAGCAGCACGGCCTGATGCACATAGAAGGACCAGCCGTCATAGCCGGAAATCCAGTTCATGTTTGACGGATCGGAGATGATCATCAGATCGATGCCGCGCAATTCCATCTCGGCGCGGGTGCGGGTGATGCGGGCCTCATATTCCGCATCGGTGAAATTCGGGTTTGTTGTCGTCATGGGGGGGGTCCGCGGGACAAAAGCCCCCGCGGGATTGCGGGGGCTTTGAGGGTCAGAACTGGCCGGTCACGGCATCGATGGCGTCGCGGGTGGTCGCGACGATCACATCCGCTTCGGCCTCTGTCAGGCAGAGCGGCGGGGCGAAGCCGATGATCTCGCCCTGCGGCATGGCGCGGGCAATCACACCGCGTCTGGCCATCTCGCCCACCACCTGCGCTGTGACCTTCTCGCTGGCATCGAAATCAACCGCTGCGCCGGGGTCGCGCTGCAGCTCGACCGCCGCCAGCAATCCGTCACCGCGCACATCGCCGACGAATCGGTGATCTGCCAGCGCATCGGCCATGGCCTGACGGAAATAGGCACCGGTGTTGCGGGCATTGTCCACCAGACCCAGACTGTCCACCAGTTTCAGATTGGCGACACCGGCAGCGGCCCCGATGGGATGGGCGGAATAGGTCCAGCCATGGCCGAAGGGGCCGAATTTGTCGGTGCCTTCTTCCAGCACCTTGTAGAGATCATCGCTGACAATCGAGCCCGAAAGCGGCGCATAGGCCGAGGTCAGCCCCTTGGCGATGGTGATGATATCGGGCGTGATGCCGTAATGGGTCGAGCCCATCATCGTGCCCGTGCGGCCAAAGCCGGTCACGACCTCATCCGCGATCAGCAGGATGTCATGCTTTTTCAGGATGGGCTGGATCGCCTCCCAATAGCCTGCGGGCGGGGGCACGATGCCGCCGGTGCCCAGAAGCGGCTCGCCGATGAAGGCCCCGATCGTGTCCGCACCTTCGCGCTCGATCAGCTCTTCCAG
>SKRP01000336.1 GCA_007118445.1 Natronohydrobacter sp. | reverse complement strand
GCAGCCGAGGTGATCGTGATGCCACGCTCCTGCTCCTGCTCCATCCAGTCCATGGTGGCCGCGCCATCATGAACTTCGCCGATCTTGTGCGACTTGCCCGTATAGAACAGGATGCGCTCGGTCGTCGTGGTCTTGCCGGCGTCGATATGCGCCATGATCCCGAAATTCCGGTAGCGCGTGAGAGGGTATTCGCGTGCCATGATAATTATCCTCAGGCTTGCAGTAGAGTGTCTTACCAGCGGTAGTGGCTGAACGCCTTGTTGGCATCGGCCATCTTGTGCGTGTCTTCCCGCTTCTTCACGGCAGATCCGCGCGAGTTGACCGCATCGACCAGTTCCCCGGCCAGACGCTCTTCCATGGTGTTCTCGTTGCGGGTGCGCGCGGCCTTGATCAGCCAGCGGATCGCCAGCGCTTCGCGGCGCGAGGGGCGCACTTCGACCGGCACCTGATAGGTGGCACCGCCAACACGGCGCGAGCGGACTTCGACCGACGGTTTGATATTGTCGAGCGCTTCATGGAACACTTCGATGGGCGCGCGCTTCAGCTTCGTCTCGACGCGATCCATCGCGTTGTAGACGATCGATTCGGCGACCGATTTCTTGCCATCGATCATCAGGTTGTTCATGAATTTCGACAGCACCATATCGCCAAACTTGGCGTCAGGCAGGATTTCGCGCTTTTCAGCAGCGTGACGACGAGACATTCAAGGCTCTCCTTACTTCGGACGCTTCGCGCCATATTTCGAACGGCGCTGCTTACGGTCTTTGACGCCCTGGGTATCCAGAACACCGCGCAGGATGTGGTAACGCACACCGGGAAGGTCTTTTACACGACCGCCGCGGATCAGCACGACCGAGTGCTCCTGCAGGTTGTGCTTTTCACCGGGGATGTAGCTGATCACCTCGTAGCCATTGGTCAGGCGCACCTTGGCGACTTTCCGCATGGCCGAGTTCGGCTTTTTCGGCGTGGTGGTGTAAACGCGCGTGCACACGCCGCGCTTCTGGGGGCATTGCTCCAGATGCATCGACTTCGAGCGCTTGACTTTCGGCTGCCGCGGCTTGCGGATCAGCTGTTGAATCGTTGGCATTCCGGTTCTTCCCGTTTCAACCCGTTTTTCATGGCACTTTCGCGCCGCTCACTGATATGCGCCCGATCCCACAGGGCAGAACGCACAAAACCGCTTGCGTCCCTGTCAGGGGCGCCGCGGTGGAATTCCAGAGGATCGGGGCGGCTTTGGCCCGGATCTTGACCACTACTATTCTGAACCCAGCCCTGTCAGACAGGCTGCCAGACGGACCGGGTTGGCGCGCGTATATGGGGAGTCGCTGGCGTTGTCAACAGCCGCAGAAGCTTATGCAGGCAGACCTAGCAATGTCGCGCTGTCATGCAGAAAATGTCGCTGCAGGATCGCCTCGATTTCGTCTGGCGGAATGTCGAACTGCTCGCCCGACGCGACTGCACCGGAATCATTGTCGCGATGCACTGTGCGGATGAAACGCGGCGTCAGCGCTTCGGTATAGGTGTTCCAGCGCGTATGCACGCGGCGGTGATCGGTCGAGAAAATCGTCGGTCGCGCGCCCACCGGCGCGATCATGCCCATGCCGATGCCCAGTGGCAATTTCTCGATCACACCGTAAAGGCGGTTGCCGCTGTCCGACAGTTCCAGAAACAACCCGTTATTGAAGCAGATCACTGCAGGCGCATCCTCTGGCCCGACCCCGGCGACAACAGGTGCGATGCGCTTTTGTGCCTCGATCACGTCACACCCCAGCGCGTCATCATCATCAAGGCGCAGGGTCAAGAGATGCGTCGCGGAATCCTTGCGGCATGATTCGATGGCCAGCTTGGTCGAACGGTAATTGTTATAGGGGGGCAAAGCGACCAGCCGCGCATCGTGCAGGGGCGCGATCATCTGCTCCAGCCGGACACGGAACTCCGCCGGGAAATCCTCGCCAATCAGCACCGCAAGTGTGAAATCCGGGTCAGTCTGGCCCAGCAGCGAGGGCAGAGTCAGCGCCTCGAACAACTGGAAACGCCGTTCCAGCCTGGTCGAATCGTAGAGCGTGGCACGCACAGTGTCGAGCCCCTGGCGCGACAGGCGAAACCCGATTTCAGCGAGATACGAAAACCGGATGACGACAATAACCTGCAAGCGCATGAGACCCTCTTTTTCGCAACTCTGCCCGAGAGCTTGCGCAAAGAAAAGCCCCCGCAACAGATGTTGCGGGGGCTGTTTGTCACATCAAGGCCAGGCTCAGTCGTCCTTGCGCCCGAAGACCATATCCGCTTCGGACATCTCGGAAGGTTCCGGCGCCGCCAGAGCGGCAGCGGCCTCGGCCTCGGCCCGGCGGGCTTCGAGCACCTTGCGGTCACGCTCGGCCGCGATGCTGCGCACCTTGGTCACGACACCACCTGTGCCCGCCGGGATCAGGCGGCCAACGATGACGTTTTCCTTCAGCCCGACCAGGTGGTCGCGCTTGCCCTGCACTGACGCCTCGGTCAGCACGCGGGTCGTTTCCTGGAAGGACGCCGCCGAGATGAAGCTGCGGGTCTGCAGCGACGCCTTGGTGATGCCCAGCAGGATCGGCTCGCCCTTGGCAGGTTCCATCCCTTGCGCAATCGCCTTTTCGTTCATCTCGTCGAACTCGGCCTTGTCGACATGCTCGCCTTTCAGCAGCGTGGTTTCGCCACTGTCGAGGATCTCCCATTTCTGCAGCATCTGCCGCACGATCACCTCGATATGCTTGTCGTTGATCTTCACGCCCTGCAGGCGATAGACGTCCTGCACTTCGTCGATCAGGTAG
>SKRP01000017.1 GCA_007118445.1 Natronohydrobacter sp. | reverse complement strand
TGGCCAGCGCCTCAGCATCCGCCTGTTCCAGCCCCTGCGCAAGCTCTGGCGGGAAGGCGAAGGTGCAGCCATTGGTCAGTTCCACCATCACACGCCCTGATGACGCGTCATAGCGGGCCGAACGCGCGCGCGGCTCGGTCTGGCGGGCGATGCGGCCCCGGTCCAGCGCGGCAGTGATCTCGGTCTCGGTCAGCTCAGCCATGGATGTCCCTCCACCGGGTCAGAAACTGCGCCTGCTGGTCGCGGACAAGCTGCATGGCGCGGCGCAGGTCATTCGCTTTCATGCCTTCGGCCCAGATCAGCGCCGGGGTGCCGTCGGGTCCGGTCAGGTTGATCTTGGCCTGACCGTCGCCAAAGACATGCACATGGGCGGGTTCGTGATCGTCAGAGAAGATGATGACGCGCAGCCCATGCGCCCGGTAGATCGTGACCATACCGGGATATAACCTATCGTGATGGGTTTTTCAAGCTGCGCAGTCTTGCACCGGGTTCACCAACCCGCGCCCCTCCAGATGCGCGATGGCGTTCCCGACCGCCATCAGCCCCATTTCCTCGCGCAGATCCAGAGTTTGAAAACAATGCGGTTTGGCAACAGCTACCTCACCCCCGCTGCAGTTTCACCGGCTCCGTCCGCGCCAGCCGCAGCACATGCGCCATGAAGGGCTTGCCTGCATCCTCGACCCGCACCGCCGCATAGAGCCGCCGGGTCAGCCCGCCCTTGGTCAGCCGTTTCGTCACATAATCCGAATGATAGCGCACCTCGCGCAGCACCCAGTCGGGCAGCACCGCCACCCCGCGCCCGGAGGCGACCAAGAGCAGGATCACCGCTGTCAGTTCCACCTGCCGAATCGCGCGCGGCTCGACCTTGGCGGGGGTCAGAAGCTGGGTGAACACATCCAGCCGTGTGCGTTCCACCGGATATGTGATCAGCACCTGATCGCGGAAATCCCCGGCCTCGATCCACTCGCGACCCGCAAGCGGGCTGTTCGACGCCGCGACAAAGACCGGCTCATAGTCGAAAAGCGGCAGGAAGGTGACGCCCTCGATCTCCTCTGGGTCCGAAGAGATGACCAGATCGACCTCTTCGCGGCGCAAAGCGGGCAGGGCATCGAAGGCGAGGCCGGGGCGGATATCGACATCCACATCGGGCCAGGCCTTGCGGAACTGCTCCAGCACCGGAAACAGCCAGTCGAAACAGGCATGGCATTCGATGGCGATATGCAACCGGCCCGAGGATCCCTTGCGCAGCCCGGAAAATTCTTCTTCGAGTGCGGCGACACGCGGCAGGATATCCTCGGCCGCGCGCAGCATCTTCAGCCCCGCCGCCGACAGCTTCAGCGGTTTCGAGCGGCGCGCGAACAGCTCCACCCCCGCCTGGTCCTCGATCCCCTTGACCTGATGCGACAGCGCCGATTGCGTCATGTTCAGCAGATCCGCCGCCCGCGCCAGCCCGCCCGCGTCGTGAATGGCCTTGATCGTGCGCAGGTGGCGGAACTCGATATGCATGTCTGGCTCATAATCGTGTTGAGGATAATGAATTTGTTTCACATTCGCAGACGTGGCACAAGGGCGCATCAAATCTGGAGCAAATCCCATGACCACGCCCAAAGTGTCCTTCGAATTCTTCCCGCCCAAGACGCTGGAAGCCAGCTTCCGGCTGTGGGACACAGTGCGGATGCTTTCGCCGCTCGCCCCGTCCTTTGTGTCGGTGACATATGGCGCTGGTGGCACCACCCGCGCGCTGACGCATGAAGCGGTCACGACCATCGGCGCGCAATTCGGGCTGAATGTGGCGGCACATCTGACTTGCGTGGATGCGACGCGGGCGGAAACGCTGGCGATTGCCGACAGCTACGCCAAGGCCGGGGTGACGGAAATCGTGGCGCTGCGGGGAGATCCGCCGAAAGGGCAGGGCGGGTTTGCCGCCCATCCCGAAGGCTTCGCGCATTCGGTCGAGCTGATCGAGGCGCTGGCCGCAACCGGCAAGTTCAACCTGCGCGTGGGGGCCTATCCCGAACCGCACCCGGATGCGGCGGATAACCTGGCCGATGTGCGCTGGCTGAAGCGCAAGTTCGAGGCGGGGGCGGATAGTGCCATCACGCAGTTTTTCTTCGAGGCAGACACATTCCTGCGCTTCCGTGACGCTTGCGCGCGCGAAGGGATCACCGGCAAGATCATTCCCGGCATCATTCCGATCGGCAACTGGACCGGCATCCGCAAATTCGCGCTGGCCACTGGGGCCACGGTCCCTGTCTGGCTGGATGAGGCATTCGAGAAGGCCGCGCGCGACGGGCGCGAGGATCTGCTGGCGACCGCGCTCTGCACCGAGCTTTGCGACAAGCTGGTGCGCGAAGGGGTCGAGGATCTGCATTTCTACACGCTCAACAGCCCGCATCTGACGCGCGATGTCTGCCATGCGCTGGGGGTTGTGCCGCAGGTGGCGCTGGAGAATGTGGCGTAAGAGCGCCCGCTCGGCGTGCCCACCCACCCGCCCTTGCACGCCTCGCGGGCGCTGGCCGATGCTGTCGCATCGGCCATCTGCACGTCTGACGGGACACTCCCCGCTTGACCGCGCCATGAAAACCACTTAGCGCAATCGGACGGCCTCTGGCCCGTGGCGCTTTGTTACCGGATTGCGGGCCACGTTAAACAAGCCGCTAAAGAGGTCAGGGCGCAGCCCCCGGCCTCCGCATGGTCCGGGGGTTTTCTTTTGGCCGAAAGGGTCGCTCGGAATGACACAGGATTGGGGCAAGCGCACGAAGCTCGTGCATCAGGGCGCGCGGCGCAGCCAGTATGGCGAGGTGGCCGA
>SKRP01000027.1 GCA_007118445.1 Natronohydrobacter sp. | reverse complement strand
CGCGCTTCAAGCTGGGCTTCCAGCGACAAGGGCACATGCACGGCCATCTGATCGCCGTCAAAGTCGGCATTGAAGGCCGAGCAGACCAGCGGGTGAAGCTGGATTGCCTTCCCTTCGATCAGGATCGGCTCGAATGCCTGAATGCCCAGACGGTGCAGCGTGGGCGCGCGGTTCAGCAGAACCGGGTGTTCGCGGATCACCTCGTCGAGGATATCCCAGACTTCGGGGCGCTCTTTCTCGACCAGTTTCTTGGCCTGTTTGACAGTCGAAGACAGACCCTTGGCTTCCAGTCGCGAATAGATGAAGGGCTTGAACAGCTCCAGCGCCATCTTCTTGGGCAGACCGCATTGATGCAGTTTCAGCTCCGGCCCGGTCACGATCACCGAACGGCCCGAAAAGTCCACGCGCTTGCCGAGCAGGTTCTGACGGAACCGGCCCTGCTTGCCCTTGAGCATATCCGAGAGCGATTTCAGCGGGCGCTTGTTATTGCCCGTGATCACGCGGCCGCGCCGACCATTGTCAAACAGCGCGTCGACCGCTTCCTGCAGCATACGCTTTTCGTTGCGCACGATGATATCGGGCGCGCGCAGCTCGATCAGGCGCTTCAGGCGGTTGTTGCGGTTGATGACGCGGCGATAAAGATCGTTCAGATCCGACGTCGCGAAACGACCGCCATCCAGCGGCACCAGCGGGCGCAGCTCTGGCGGGATCACGGGCAGCACGGTCAGGATCATCCATTCCGGGCGGTTGCCGGATTCGATGAAATGCTCGACCACTTTCAGCCGCTTGATGATCTTCTTGGGCTTGAGTTCGCCCTTGGCCTCTTTCAACTCATCGCGCAGGCGCAGCGCTTCATCTTCGAGATCGATATTGGTGAGCATTTCGCGGATCGCTTCAGCGCCGATATTGGCGGTGAAGGCATCTGCGCCATACTGGTCCTGCGCGTCGAGGAACTCTTCTTCGGTCATCAGCTGGCCATAGCTGAGGTCAGTCAGACCCGGCTCGATCACGACATAATTCTCGAAGTAGAGGATACGTTCCAGATCGCGCAGCGTCATGTCGAGCATCAGACCGATGCGCGAGGGCAGCGATTTCAGAAACCAGATATGCGCGACGGGGGCTGCCAGTTCGATATGGCCCATGCGCTCGCGCCGGACCTTTTGCAGCGTGACTTCCACACCGCATTTCTCGCAAACAACACCGCGATATTTCATGCGCTTGTATTTGCCGCAAAGACATTCATAGTCCTTGATCGGCCCAAAGATGCGCGCGCAGAACAGGCCATCGCGTTCGGGCTTGAAAGTGCGGTAGTTGATCGTCTCGGGCTTCTTGATCTCGCCGTAGGACCACGACAGGATGCGCTCGGGGCTCGCCAGCGAGACGCGGATCTGGTCGAAAGTCTTGGTTTGGGCCAAGGGGTTGAACGGGTTGGTGGTCAGTTCCTGGTTCATATCTCTATCCTTGAAAGGCTCGGAGGGAAGCGTCGGGTAAGGTGCGTGCTCAAGCACGCACCCTACGCGCGTGGTGTAGGGTGCGTGATCTCACGCACCGTCAGCCCTCTTCCTCCGAATCCAGGAGTTCCATGTTCAGGCCGAGGCCGCGGACTTCCTTCACGAGCACATTGAAGCTCTCCGGCACGCCCGCCTCGAAATTATCCTCGCCCTTGACGATCGATTCATAGACCTTGGTGCGGCCTGCCACATCATCCGATTTCACGGTCAGCATTTCCTGCAAAGTGTAGGCTGCGCCGTAAGCTTCCAGCGCCCAGACCTCCATCTCACCCAGTCGCTGCCCGCCGAACTGGGCCTTGCCGCCCAGCGGCTGCTGCGTGACAAGGCTGTAAGGCCCGGTCGAGCGCGCGTGCAGTTTGTCATCGACCAGATGGTGCAGCTTGAGCATGTATTTCACGCCCACTGTCACCGAGCGCGCGAATTGCTCGCCCGTGCGCCCGTCAAACACGACAGACTGTCCTGATGTATCAAAACCGGCACGCGACAGCGCGTCATTAACATCGATTTCCTTCGCCCCGTCAAAAACCGGCGTGCCGATCGGCACCCCGCGCGTGACAGTCGAGGCCGCCTCGACCAGCGTCTCTTCCTCCATGCCGTCAAAGACGTCATTGTAGAAATCGTCACCATAGCCGATGCGCATCGCTTCGCGCACAGGGGTCATGTCGCCTGAGCGGCGATAATCCTGAAGCGCCTCGTCGATCCGGATGCCCAGACCGCGCAGCGCCCAGCCCATATGGGTTTCAAGGATCTGCCCGACATTCATCCGCGAGGGCACGCCCAGCGGGTTCAGCACCAGATCGACCGTCGTGCCATCTGCGAGGAAAGGCATATCCTCCATCGGCACGACTTTCGAGATCACACCCTTGTTGCCGTGACGCCCGGCCATCTTGTCCCCGGCCTGAAGCTTGCGCTTCACAGCGACAAAGACCTTGACCATCTTCATCACGCCCGGAGGCAGATCGTCGCCGCGACGGACCTTCTCGACCTTGTCGTCGAAACGGGCCTGCAACTGGCGCTTCTGCTGATCAAACAGTGCATTCAGCGCCTCGACTTCCTGCGCCTCGGCCTCATCGGCCAGCGCAAGCTGCCACCACTGGCCACGGCTCAGGCTTTCGAGCAGATCAGGCGTGATCTCGGAATTCGGCTTCACGCCGCGCGGCCCTTTCACCGCGGTCTTGCCAAGGATCAACTGACGCAGACGCCCGTAGATATTGCGCTCGAGGATTTCCAGCTCGTCATCGCGGTCGCGCGACAGGCGTTCGATTTCCTCGCGCTCGATCTGCAGCGCGCGCTCATCCTTG
>SKRP01000334.1 GCA_007118445.1 Natronohydrobacter sp. | reverse complement strand
GTCTCGATTCGGTCATTGGGGGTGTCGGGCATGGGGTTTCGGGCCTCCTCCGGTCTGCGCTGCGAATTTCCTGAGAAAAAAATGCCTCAGCCTTGGGCGGCATGGCAGGAAAAACGCCCGTTTGCTGTGCAGGCGCATAAGGCGCTGAAAAGATGCAGCTTTGCGCGCGAGGGGTGGAACAGACCCCGGTGAGGGGGTTTCCACTGTGATTTTGCAGCGGAAACAGGCTTTCCAGAGGGCTGTGTGCAGCGGCATGCAACCCCTGATCGGGGCGCTTGACGGATGGCGAGAGGCGCGTATGACAAATAGGGTGTTTTTGCATACAAAAGAGAAAACCATGCCCATGACCCGATTTTTCGCGCTCGCCACAGCGGCCACATTCGCCGGTTTTTCTGCACATGGGGGCAGCCTGACCCTCTTCGTAAGCGGCGAGGATCTGGCGACCGAAGGCTTCAATGCACCCAAGCTGAGCAAGGATGGCTGGGCGCTGGAATTCAACCGCATCACTGCCACTTTCGACCAGATCACCGCATGGCAAACCGATCCGCCCTTCATGGCTGAGGGGCCGGAGATCACAGGCGTTGCGCTGCCCTTTGACGGGCCGTTCACCGTCGATCTGGTCGATGCAGATGACGAGGACCGCGTGGCGCTGGCGGCGGTTGAGGCCGCGCCCGGTCATTTCAACGCGCTGTCCTGGGCGTTGGTGCCGGGTGACGATGGTTTCTCGCTGGTGTTTGACGGCATCGCGCACAAGGATGGGCAAGAGGTCAGTTTCACTCTGCGCAGCACCGAAAGCGTGGCGCATGCCTGCGGCGAATATCTGGGTGACGCGCGCAAGGGTTTCGTGACAGAAAACGCGGCGGCTGATCTGGAGATCACCTTGCATCTTGACCATCTTTTCGGCCGTGCCGACAAGGCGGAAGATGACGAAATGAACCTTGAAGCCATCGGCTTCGAGCCTTTCGCGGGGGGCGGTGCGTTTGAGCTGTCGCTGGAGGGCCTGCATCTGGGCCATGTCGGAGAAGGCCATTGCCATGACTTCGCACTCTAGGCTTGCTGCCCTGGCGATTTGCGCGGCGGGGTGTTTCACTCCGCTTGTTGCGTTGTCGCATGCAGCCCTGATCGAGGCCGAGACCGCGCAGGCCGTGCGCTTGCATGCGTTCTACGACACCGGCGCGCCGATGTCGCATGCGCAGGTGATCATCTATGCGCCTGACAATCCTGTCAGCGCTTGGGGGCAAGGTGTGACAGATCGCGACGGGCGGCTGGAATTTGTGCTCGGTCCCGAGACCGGGCGCTGGAGCTTTCAGGTTCGCCAGTCCGGGCACGGTGCAATGGTGCATGTGGATGTGACGGATGAAGCTCCTGTCGTGGTAGCCACTGGCGGCGCGCAAAGCTGGGGGCAGCGGCTGCTGATGGTGGCGCTGGTGGCATGGGGCGCCTTGGGCACTGCGCTGTTCGCGCTGGCCCGCAGAAAGGGGCGCGATGCATCTGCCTGACGGGATCGTGCCAGTGGAAATGGCGCTGGCAGGTTATGCAGGAACCGCCGGGCTGGTCGCTTTTGCGCTGCACCGGATCAAGGCGCGGCCCGACCCGCAGGCCGAAATCCCGCGCGTGGCGATGCTGACCACAGTGTTTTTCGCAGCCTCGCTGATCGCGGTGCCTGTGCCACCGACAAGCGTGCATCTGATGCTGGCGGGGTTGATGGGGGTGATGCTGGGCTGGTTCGCGGTGCCTGCGATCATGGTCGGGCTGTTTTTGCAGGCGATGCTGTTCGGGCATGGCGGGCTGACCACGCTGGGGCTGAACGGGCTGATCTTCGGTCTGCCTGCGCTGGCGGCTTATGGCCTCTGGCGACAGATCGGCGGGCGCTGGCCGGATCTCGCGGCGTTCGGGGCGGGGGTCGGGGCCGTGGTGCTTGCGGTGGCGATCTTCGCAGCGATTGTGCTGGCCGGGTTGCCCGCAGAACTGGATGCCCGCACTGAGCGCGCGGCGGTGCAGGTCCTTGCGCTCGCGCATCTGCCGCTGGCGCTCGCGGAAGGGGTGATTGTTCTGATCTTGCTGCGCGCGCTGCGCCGGATTGAGCCGCGCCTGTTGCCGCATGGCTGAGACCTCGCCGCGCGCGCGGCTGATCCTCGCGCTGGTGCTGGCCTTTGGCTTTGCAGCCGTGCAGGGGCTGGCCGTGCTGCCCTTGGTCATGGCGCTGTCCATGGGCGTGGTGCTGGCCTTTGGTGCGGGCCGCGTGGTCCTGCGCCGGATGCGGGCGCCTATTTTGCTGGTCATGGGGATCGCGTTGGTGCTGCCAGTGATTTCCGGGCCGACAGTGCTGGCCCAGATCGGCCCGGTGGCCCTGCGTCTTGAGGGGCTGCAGGCGGCGGCCCTGATCGCGGGGCGGCTTCTGTCCATCGTAGCCGTGACCTTGGCGCTTCTCGCCACGCTGTCGCCCTTCGCTCTGGTGACCGGGTTGCGCGCCCTTCGCGTACCTGCGCTGATGACGGATCTGGCGCTGCTGACCCTGCGCTATCTCGATGAGGTCACGGCTGAGCTGCGCCGCGCGGCCATCGCGCGCAGCCTGCGCGGGGGCAAGCGTGGCTGGCGCGCGCTGCCCGATCATGCGCTTGGGCTTGCCAGCAGCCTGATCCGCGCGCAGGCGCGGTCCGAGCGGCTTTGGGCCGCGATGCGGCTGCGCGGCTACGGTATGGGTCCAGAGCCCGATGCGCTGCCCTTGCAGAATTTCGAGCGTTTGGCCATTACCGGGGCGGTGATTGTGGCCTTGGGGGTGATATGGCTGGACCGCAGCCTGTGAGCGTGCTGGACTGTGACGCGCTGTCGGTGGGCTGGC
>SKRP01000032.1 GCA_007118445.1 Natronohydrobacter sp. | reverse complement strand
GTGCGATTGCCGAGCTGACAGCAGATGTGCTCGACCCGATGGGCGATGCCTCGGTGCTGGACCGCGCCCATGCGCTGGCTGCGGCCATTGCCGATGCCTTGCCCTACCGTCCGGGCGTGACTCATGCTCACACGACGGCAGCCGAGGCAATGAGCGAAGGCGCAGGGGTCTGTCAGGACCACGCGCAGGTTCTGATCGCCTGCGCGCATCTGGTCGGGCTGCCTGCGCGCTATGTCTCGGGCTATCTGAACGCGACCGAAGACGGGGCCCCGCATGAGGCCAGCCATGCCTGGGCCGAGATCTTCATTGAGGGGCTGGGTTGGGTTGGCTTCGATGCGTCGAACAAATGCTGCCCCAATGACCAGTATATCCGGCTTGGGTCAGGGCTGGACGCGCAGGATGCTGCGCCGATCCGGGGGCTGGTATTGGGCGGCGTCACCGAGACGATGGATGTGACTGTGGTCATCGGCGCGCAGCAGCAATGAGCTGCTTGCGCCGGGCCCTGCCCATGATTAGGTAAGTGGCTGATCCGCTGTTCTTGAAAGTTTCGTGATGACCTATTGTGTGGGGCTTTTGCTCAAGGCCGGGCTGGTGCTGCTGTCGGACACGCGCACGAATGCCGGGCTGGACAATATCTCGACCTATCGCAAGATGTTTGTCTTTGAAGAACCCGGCGAGCGGGTGATCGTGATGATGACCGCTGGCAATCTGTCGGTCACGCAGACCACACTGGCGCGGCTGCAAGAAGCGATCGACGACCCCGAGGACACCGAACACCGCTCGATCATGCGCGCCGAGAACATGCTCGATGTCGCCATGATCGTCGGCGACATGCTCTCGACCGTCACTGCCGAGACCCGCACGCGGATGGATCGCATGGCGCAGGCTGCGAATGCCTCGATGATCGTGGCGGGGCAGCGCCGGGGCGGGAAGATGCGGCTGTTTCTGGTCTATCCCGAGGGCAATTTCATCGAGGCCACCGAGGACACGCCCTATCTGCAGATCGGCGAGCACAAATACGGCAAGCCCATTCTGGACCGGGTGATCACGGTCGACACGCCACTGGCCGATGCGCGCAAGGCGGCGATCCTGTCGATGGATTCCACCCTGCGCTCCAATCTGAGTGTGGGAATGCCGCTCGATCTGGTGGTGATCGAGACCGATGCGCTGCGCATCACGGAACAGCGCCGGATCGAGGCCAATGACGAGGATTTCGCCGCCATGTCCGCCGCCTGGTCACAGGCGCTGCGCGACGCATTCGCGCAGATCGACTGAGCGCGCAGCGGTCACTCGCGCGGCAACTCTTCCAGCTCCTGTGCCAGAAATCGCTCGAACGCATCCAGATGCACGGCCTCGAACTGGCCGAAAGCCTGCATCCAGATACTGGCCTCGCGCAGCGCATCGGGTTCGAGTTTGCACCATTTGACGCGCCCGCGCTTGTCCTGACTGATCAGCCCGGCATTGGCCAGAATGCCCAGATGCTTGGAAATGGCCGCCAGCGACATGGCGAAAGGCTCGGCGACATCGGTCACGGCCATGTCATCTTCCAGCAGCATCGCCAGAATGGCCCGCCGCGTGGGATCGGCCAGTGCCATGAAAACCAGATCAAGCGAAGGGGCGGGCGGCGGCTGCATCAGGCTCTTCTGGCCCGCATCCGGCAAAAGGTCAACTCAGAGGTTGAATATGCTGCAGGGGCAGCATCGGGCCGTGAAGCCCATGACTGAATTGGTGCTGTTTTAAAAAACACAATTAAAACAGTCATATAGGACCTGTCTGCGTCAGCGTTATCATGCTTGACTCTGTGGCCCTGCCTTTCTAGGTTCCGCCCAACTTGAAGCCGGGGATGGCAGCTGTGTCACAGGGCAATGATCTGGAGCGACTTCGCGATCTGGACGCGAAAATCGCGAAGGTCAAAGCGTCGATGGAGCCGCCCAAACCCGTGCAGGATCATCACTCGATGGCCCAGGTGGGCTGGCGGATGGTGACGGAACTTGTGGCCGGGCTGGGTGTCGGTGCCATGATCGGATACGGGCTGGATGTCTGGCTTGGCACCTTGCCGCTGTTTCTGATCGTGCTGACTTTGCTGGGTTTTGTGGCGGGAGTGAAAACCATGCTGCGTTCGGCGCGCGAGTTCGAGACGACAGATAACGCGGCCCCGCCGGATGCGGGTGCGGAGCAAGGGGACAACAGACGTGGCGGCTGAAAGCGGATTTGAAATCAAGCCCATGGACCAGTTTGAGGTCAAGGCTCTCTTCGGGGGTGATGTCAGCTGGTACACGCCCACCAATGTCACGCTCTGGATGGCGTTGACTGTGCTCGCAGCCACCGCGCTGATGGTTTACGGCGCACGCGGTCGCGCGCTGGTGCCCAGCCGGGCGCAATCGGCAGCCGAACTGACTTATGGCTTCGTCTACAAAATGGTCGAGGATGTGTCGGGCAAGGATGCTGTGCGCTTCTTCCCTTATGTCTTCACGCTCTTCATGTTCGTGCTCTTCGCGAACCTTCTCGGGCTGATCCCCTGGGCGTTCACCACGACCTCGCATATCGCTGTGACGGCGGTGCTGGCCTTCACCGTGTTCCTGTCGGTCACGGCTTTGGGCTTCATCCTGCATGGCACCAAGTTTCTCGGCCTGTTCTGGGTCAGCTCGGCCCCGCTGGCGTTGCGCCCGATCCTCGCCGTGATCGAACTGATCTCGTATTTTGCACGGCCCGTCAGCCACAGCATTCGTCTTGCAGGCGCGATGATGGCCGGCCACGCTGTGGTCAAGGTGTTCGCGGGCTTCGCGGGCGCGCTGGGCATCTTCTTCTTCGCGCCGATCCTCGCCGTGACCGCCTTCTACGCG
>SKRP01000160.1 GCA_007118445.1 Natronohydrobacter sp. | reverse complement strand
TATGGGCCATCACCGGGATGCCGCGCTCGGACAGGAAGCGGATCGTCTCGGCCATGCGCGCGCCGCCTTCCAGCTTGACCGCGCCGCAGGCGGTTTCCTTCATGATCTTCGCGGCATTTCGGAACGCCATATGCGGGCTTTCCTCATAGGTGCCGAAGGGCATATCGACCACCACAAGCGCGCGCTCGGTGCCGCGCACCACGGCCTTGCCATGCATGATCATCAGATCAAGCGGCACGCCGATGGTCGACTCCATCCCGTGCATGACCATGCCGAGACTGTCACCCACAAGGATGAAATCCGCGTATTTGTCCACGATCTTGGCAGTATGCGCATGGTAGCTGGTCAGCGACACGATGGGCGCGCCGCCCTTGCGGGCGCGGATCTGGGGGGCAGTGATGCGGCGGATGGGGGATTGAGCGCTCATGGGATCTCCTGTGCTGGCTGGACAACACGGTTGTCGATGAGAAAGACCTTGCCGAAAGAGACGGCAAGCAGGATCACGGCCGGACGCGTCAGCGGGCCGGAAATGGTGGCAAGCGTGGCGGCGTCGCGGATATCGACGGATTGCACACGGGCGCGGGGTTCGGCTTCGAGCATCGCGCGGACATGGGACCGCAGGCGCGACGCGGTGATGCCGCTCGGGGCCATCGCTTCGGCCTGATCGAGCGCGCGCGACAGGATGGGGGCGGCAGCGCGGTCCTCAGACGTCAGGCGGACATTGCGCGAGGACATGGCCAGCCCGTCGGCCTCGCGCTGGATGGGGGCGCCGATGATGTCGATCCCCATATCCAGATCGCGGGTCATGGTGCGGATCACGGCGAGTTGCTGGTAATCCTTTTCGCCAAAGACGGCCGCATCGGGGCGGATGATGTTGAACAGCTTGGTGACGATGGTCGCGACGCCCCGGAAATGGCCGGGGCGCAGCTTGCCGATCAGGGTTTTGGCCAGTTCGGTGGTTTCGACGATGGTCTGGGCTTCGGGGTCATAGACTTCGCTGGCTTCGGGGGCGAAGATCGCATCGATGCCTTCGGCGCGCAACAGGTCGAAATCACGGGTCTCATCACGGGGGTAGCTGTCGAAATCCTCGCCGGGGCCGAACTGGGTGGGGTTGACGAAGATCGAGGCGATCACGCGGCCCTCGGGGCCAGCCTGCTGGCGGGCCAGACGCATGAGTGACAGATGGCCATCATGCAGAAAGCCCATTGTGGGCACAAGGATGACAGGGGTGGCGGGGTCACGCCATTGGGTGCAAAGCTTGCGGATCTCTGCTTTGGTGCGGGCGATTTGCATAGGCATCGTTCCGGTCAGTCGTAAGGTGCGTGCTCAGCACGCACCCTACACCCAACGCGCGAAAGGGGGCAGGGACATCAGCACGGCATCCGGGTCATGCCCGGTCTGCAGCCCGAATTTCGTGCCACGGTCATAGACAAGGTTATACTCGGCATAGAGACCGCGATGAATGAGCTGGGTTTCCTTCTCGGCCTCGCCCCAGACCATCATCCGCCGCCGTTCGACCTGCGCGAGAAAAGCCGGGAGAAACGCACGCCCGACATCCTGCGTGAACGCGAAATCGGCCTCCCAATCGCCAGTGCAGTGGTCATCGTAGAAAATGCCGCCGACGCCCCGCGCCCGCTTGCGGTGCGGAATGAAGAAATATTCGTCCGCCCAGTCCTTGAAGCGCGGATAAAGCGCAGCATCATGCCTGTCGCAATAGGCTTTCAGCGTCGCGTGGAAATCCGCCGTGTCTTCGTCATATTCGATGCAGGGGTTCAGATCCGACCCGCCACCGAACCACCAGCCGCCCGGTGTCCAGAACATGCGGGTGTTCATATGCACAGCCGGCACATGCGGGTTCTGCATATGGGCGACCAGCGAAATCCCCGAGGCCCAGAAACGCGGATCATCCTCCAGCCCCGGAATTTCCTTGCGCGCGGTCAGCGAGCGCTGCGCCTGATCGCCCAGCGCGCCATAGACTTCCGAGACATTCACGCCCACCTTTTCGAAGACGCGCCCGCCGCGCATCACGCTCATCAGCCCGCCGCCCGCATCCTGACCTTCCGGGCCGTGGCGGTGGGTCTCGCGGATCTCGAATTGCCCTCGCGCGCGATCTGACAGGGGGCCGTCTGTGTGACTGGCCTCGACCGCCTCGAATGCGGCCACGATCTGATCGCGCAATTCACGGAACCAGGTCGCGGCGCGGCGCTTGCGGTCGGTAAACTCGTCGCTCATGGTCTGATCCCCTCTGGTCTTTGCCCAGATGTGGCACGGCTGCGTAAAAGTGACAAGCTGCGTTTACATTTGCGCCAGAAGTGCCGCATGTCGGGCGAGATAGGCCGCGCGGGTGTCAGAGGGCGGGCGCAGATGCAGCGACAGCCCGTCCAGCAGCGCGGGGTCGGGCTTGCCGAAGAAACGCCCTGCTTCCGCCGGGGTGAAACCCGCGATCTCGGTGGCTTCCAGCCAGGCCGAGAGCCGGTCTGCGGATTTGATCTTCTTTTTCACAGTGACAGGCAGCCTTGCAGGCAGGCCGAAGCGGATATGAATGGCCGCGCTCAACCGGTCATCCAGCGCGCCGTAACTCGGCCCGACCGCCGCTTTCACGGGCGAGATCATGTCGCCGATCACATATTCCGGCGCATCATGCAGCAGCGCCGCCAGTTGCCAGCGCGGCTCGGGGCGCGGGGTCATGCGGGTGTAGATTTCTTCAACCAGCAGCGAATGCTCGGCCACCGAATAGGGCCAGTCGCCCATGGTCTGCCCGTTCCAGCGCGCAACAAAGGCCAGCCCATGCGCGATATCCTCGATCTCGATATCGACCGGGGTGGGGTCCAGCAGGTCCAGCCTGCGGCCTGACAGCATCCTTTGCCAGGCGCGGGGGGGGCGTGGGGGCATTCTGACCTCTCTGTTCTGTTTGCAGCTTGGTAGCCTCTGGTTGCGCCAACGTCCATCAGGTGACGTAACGTCGCCTTTGCGGCTGTCATCCGGGGGAGGATAAATCTGCACGCGAGCCAAGGCGAGGAGGCAAGGATGCAGATTGCAGGACATATGGCTGTTGTGACCGGCGGCGGCAGCGGGTTGGGTGCAGCGACGGCGCGGCATCTGGCAGCCGCAGGCGCACGGGTCGCGATTTTTGATTTCGATATGGCACGGGCGGAAACACTTGCCGCAGAGATTGGCGCAAAAGCGTTCAAGGTCGATGTGGGGGATGCGGGTGCTGTGGCCCAGGCCATGGCCGAAGTCGCAGCCCTTGGCGATCTGCGCGCTGTCGTGAATTGCGCAGGTATCGCCACGGCGGCGCGGGTTGTCGGGCGTGATGGCGTGCCATCCACCGAGGTTTTCGAGCGGGTCGTCCGCGTCAACCTGATCGGATCTTTCAATGTGATGGCTCATGCTGTGGCGGTCATGAAAACCCTGGACCCGCTGGACGGGGGCGAACGCGGCGTGATTGTCAACACCTCGTCTGCGGCCTGGCAGGACGGTCAGGTGGGACAGGCGGCCTATGCTGCGTCCAAGGGCGGTGTGGCCGCGATGTGCCTGCCGGTCGCGCGGGACCTGGCGCGGGATGCGATTCGCTGCGTTGCGATCGCGCCGGGCCTGTTCCGCACCCCGATGATGGAGGCGCTGCCGGAAGAGACCACGCGCGCAATTACTGCGAACATCCCCTTTCCGGCGCGTTTGGGTGATCCGGCGGAATTTGCGCTTATGGTCGGGCAGATCATCGAGAACCCCTATCTGAACGGCACGACCATCCGGCTGGACGGTGCAACGCGATTGCCCGCGCGCTAAGGGTTGATCGAATCTTGCGCCGGGGGCAGGCTGGACGGGCGGGAAAGTTTTTCTCCCGCCCCTTGCTTTTCCAGCGGAGATTTCAGATGCCCCTTTCCCGAACCTCTTTTCTTGTCGCAGCAATATGCCTTGCGCTGCCCGCAACCGCCTCGGATCGCGATGCGTTTGCGCAGATATGGCACAGCATGGCGCAAACCGAATATGGCGTGGTGCATGGCGAAGCCTATGCCGTAGCGCTGGCCGAATGCGTGCTCGCCGTTTTTGCGCATCTCGATGCGGCTGATCGCGACATTCTGGCCGAATTTGCGATGAACCCACCTGAACCGCACGCCTCGCGCCTCGATGCGCTGCTGCCAGGCCATGCGGAAGAGATGTTGGCATGCGGCGACAGCGTGCGGCCCGAAGATTATCCGAACTGACAGGCGGACAAGATGCGTTTCATTCACATACTCATCGCAGCAATCGCATTTCTGGCCAACCCTGCCCACGCCTTTGATGTCAGGACGATTCTGGAGTCCTCGGGAATTATCAATGCAGGGATGAATGCCCATTTCGATCAAAGCCGCACCAGCCCGGCGCAGCTATATTTCGACTTCCTGCTGCCCGATGACAGCGATGAGTTGATGGTCATCGTCCAGCCCGGCAATGCGCCGAGCTATATGTCAATCTTCCTTGGCCAGCCTGAAGGATCGCTGGTGGAAACCGTCAGTTTTCTCAACATCCCGGTTCCCGAAGTCGAGACAGAGCAACGTCTTGGCGGTCTGGCGCGGGCGATGCAGGATACGTTCTTTCCCATGCTCACCTCCCGGCATTCCGAAGCGAGCATCATGCGGATTTCAGAACTGACGCTGCGCAACGACCCGGCCGTGGAATTACTGGGACGATATCATGAAGGGGGCGAAGCCGGGCGCGGACTGATCTATGTGCGCATGTTGGGCATTCTGCCGCCATCAGGTGAAAACACTCTTCTGCTCTATTCGCTGATGAACGCGAGCATTCTTCAGCCCGAGACTGCGGAAGATCTTGCAAACGGCTTCGGCGGCTATATCGCGCGCAGCCTGCAATTCGTGGCAAGGCGCGGTGATGACGGCGAAATGATCCCGTTCTGAGCACGGCGCATGAAAAACCCCGGCGCGAGGGGGGCGCCGGGGCGAGGGTTGTGGGTTGCGAGATCAGTTCGGCAGTTCTGCCGTGATCCCTTCGACATAGAAATCCATCGTCGCCAGATCGACATCGGGCGCGGTTTCACCGTCAGCCAGCCAGGGCGTGCCGTCCTGCTTGTTGATCGGCCCGGTGAAGGGGTGATAATCGCCTGCGATGATGGCTGCGATCAGACCATCGGCTTCTTCCTGCAATTCTGCCGGGATGCGGTCATTCCAGGGGGCCATTTCGATGATCCCGTCCGCAAAACCCAGCCAGGAATTCTGCGCTTCCCAGGTGCCGTCCATCACCGCCTGCACCCGGTCGATGTAGTAGGGGGCCCAGCGGTCCACAATGGCGCTGAGATGCGCATTCGGGCCGAACTGGGTCATGTCGCTGGCCTGACCGAAGGCCATCACGCCTGCATCTTCCGCGACGCGCACAGCCGCGGTCGAATCGGTGTGCTGCATGATCACATCCGCGCCCTGTTCGATCAGGGTTTCGGCGGCGTCAGCTTCAAGCGCGGGGTCGAACCAGCTATAGGTCCAGATGATGCGGAACTGGATATCCGGGTTCACCGCTTTCGCGTGCAGATAGGCCGAATTGATCCCGGCAATCACGGCAGGGATGGGGAAAGAGGCGATATAGCCGACCGTGTTGGTCTCGGTCATCTTGCCGCCGATATGGCCCAGAACCGCACGGCCCTCGTAAAAACGCGCATCATAGAGCGAGATATTCGGGTGGTCCTGAATATAGCCCGTCGCGTGCTGGAAGGCGACATCGGGGAAACGCCCTGCAACCGAGTTCACATCCGGACCATAGCCGAAGGACGCGGCAAAGATGACATCCGTGCCGGAAATCGCCATCTGCGTCATGACGCGCTCGGCATCGGCACCGTAATCGACATTTTCGACAATCGTGGTTTCGACCGCATCGCCGAAATGCTCCGCCATCTCGGCGCGGGCGCGGTCATGGCCCGCAGTCCAGCCGAAATCGCCGACCGGGCCGATATAGATAAACCCGACTTTCGTCGTGTCTGCCGTGGCGGGTATCGCCATGGTGACGCTGAGCGCAGCAGCCGTGAGCAGTTTTTTCATTGGGGGTTTCTCCCTGTTGGCAACAAAGCCTCAGTTCGAGGCATGGAAAGGACGGTTCAGCGAGCCGGGCGCGGTTGAGCTGGCGCGCGACTTGCCCGACGAGATGAACACAAGCACGGCAATCGTTATCAGGTAGGGGGACATTGACAAGTATTCGACCGGAATCCGGACACCTGCGGCCTGCAGATTCAATTGCAGGACGACCACGCCGCCGAAAAGGTAAGCACCCGCAAGCGCCCGCCAGGGACGCCAGCTTGCGAAGACCACCAGCGCCAGCGCGATCCAGCCTGCGCCCACAGTCATGCCCTCGGTCCATTGCGGCACGCGGATCAGCGAGAGATACGCCCCGCCCAGCCCCGCGCAGGCCCCGCCGAACATGATCGCGAGCGTACGCACGCGCTTGACATGATAGCCCAGCGCATGGGCCGCGTCGTGGTTTTCGCCCACTGCGCGCAGGATCATGCCCGCACGGCTGTATTTCAGGAACCACCACACGGCGGCGACCAGCGCGATGGTCAGATAGATCACGATGTCATGGCTGAAAAACGCACGCCCCAGAAACGGGATATCCGACAGGAACCCGAGATCGAGCTTCGGCGTGCGCGGCGGTGTGACGCCCACATATTGCTGGCCCAGAAGTGCTGTCAGCCCCAGCCCGAACAGCGTCAGCGCCAGCCCCGAGGCCACCTGATTGGTCATCAGCGCCTGTGTCAGCAGCGCAAACAGAAGTGACAGCGCCATGCCCGCAAGCGCTGCGCCGATAAAGCCGATGAAGGGGCTGCCAGTGTTCACTGCGACAATGAAGCCAAGGCAGGCCCCCATGATCATCATGCCCTCGACCCCGAGGTTCAGGACACCGGCTTTCTCGACGACCAATTCGCCAATGGCGGCAAGCAGGATCGGGGTCGCAGCGACCATGAGGGCTGCGATCAGGACAGCGGGATTGATGGAGCCAAGGATCATGCGCGCGCCCCTTTTGTCAGACGGATACGGTAATTGGTCTGGAAATCCAGCGCCAGCAGGAAGAACAGCAGCATCCCCTGAAACACCTGAATCGCGGCACCGGGGATTTGCAGCATCATCTGGCTCAGCTCGCCGCCGATATAGGTCAGGCCCAGCAAAAGCCCCGCCAGCACGATCCCGAACGGGTTCAGCCGCCCCAGAAAGGCCACGATGATCGCGGTGAACCCGTAACCGCTGGCAAATTCGATGCGCACCTGCCCACCAGGGCCAGAGACCTCGAACATGCCCGCAAGCCCGGCCAGCGCGCCCGAGATGCCAAGGCAGATCACCACCAGCCGTGCGGGCGAGACGCCGCCGAAACGGGCGGCACGCGGGGCCTGTCCGGCAAGCTGGACATGATAGCCCAGCATATGCCGGGTCATCATCGCATAGGCGAAGATCACCGCGATCAGGGCCGCCACAACGCCCCAATGGACGCCGGTGCCTGCGAAGATCTCGGCGTTATAGGCGGCCTCATAGCGGCGCAGGTCGCGCGAGCCGGGAAAGCCGGGCTGGTCAGGATTGCGCATCAGCCCCAGTGCCATCGCGGCAAGGATGCGTTCGGCCACATAGACCAAGAGCAGCGAGACAAGGATTTCATTGGTGTTGAAGCGCGTCTTCAGGATGGCCGGGATCATCGCCCAGAGGAAACCGCCGAACGCGCCTGCGATCACCATCAGCGGGAAGATATACCATCCCGGCGCAGGGAAGAAGGCCAGCGCCACGCCTGCGCCGAACAGCGCGCCGATGATATATTGTCCCTCGGCCCCGATATTCCAGACATTCGCCTTGAACCCGATGGCCAGCCCCACGGCGATCAGGATCAGCGGAGCGGATTTGATCAGCAGTTGCGGGCGGGAATAGCTTGCGAATGTCTCGGAAAAGATCGGATCGAAGAAGATCAGGCGGATCGCAGCGACCGGGTCCTTGCCCAGCGCCGCGAACATGATGCCGCCTGCGATCATCGTCAGCAGCACCGCCAGAAACGGGTTGGCGATGCGCCAGAATCTCGACGGCTCCTTGCGTTTTTCCAGCCGGATCATTCGGCGGCCTCATGCGCGACATGCATATCCCCGGCCCCGCCCATCATCAGCCCGATTGCCTCGACACTCAGCCCCTTGGCCGGGCGCGTGGCGGTCAGGCGACCCTCGTTCAGCGCGGCAAAGCTGTCGGCCACTTCCAGCAGCTCATCCAGATCCTGGCTGATCACCAGCACCCCCGCGCCAGCACTTGCCAGATCCAGCAGCGCCTGCCGGATGAAGGCCGCGGCAGAAGCATCAACCCCCCAGGTCGGCTGGTTCACGACGATCACATCAGGCGCAAGTTCGATTTCGCGCCCGATGACGAATTTCTGCAGATTGCCCCCTGACAGCGCGCGGGCCAGCACATGCGATCCGGGCGTGCGCACATCGAATTTGGCGATCACGGCGTGCGCGAATATGTCGGTCTTGGCCCAGTCGATGAAGCCGTGTTTCACCAGCCCCTTGCGCTTGGCCCCGGACAGAAGCGCATTCGCGGTCAGGCTCATGTCAGGTGCCGCTGCATGGCCGAGCCGCTCTTCAGGGGCCGTGACCAGCCCGCGCACACGGCGCGCATTGGGGCCAAGCTGGCCAATGGGCTGACCCTTCAGCCTGACCTGCCCCGAAGGCGAGAGAATTTCGCCCGAGAGCATCAGCAGCAATTCATCCTGCCCGTTGCCTGCAACCCCGGCAATGCCCAGCACCTCGCCCGCGTGAAGCCGGAAAGAGATGTCTTTCAGCGAGGTGCCGAAAGGGTTGTTCGACTTGAGCGACAGATTCTCGACCGAAAGCAGCACTTCGCCCTTGGGTTTCGCGGGCCGCTCGGGCGGGGTCAGGACCTGGCCCACCATCAATTCGGCAAGCTCGCGCGCGGATTTCTCGCGCGGATCGCAGGTCGCGACCTTGCGGCCATTGCGCAGGATCGTGGCCTCGTCACACAGCGCGCGGATTTCTTCCAGCTTGTGCGAGATATAAAGGATCGACGTGCCCTCGCTGGACAGTTGGCGCAAGGTGCGGAACAGGATCTCGACCTCTTGCGGGGTCAGGACGCTGGTCGGTTCATCCATGATCAGAAGTTTCGGGTCCTGCAGCAGGCAGCGCACGATTTCGACGCGCTGGCGCTCACCTGCCGACAATTCGCCGACCAGACGGTAGGGGTCGAGCGGCAGGCCGTAGTCTTCCGACACATCCCGGATGCGCTTCGCCAGATCGCGCAGCGCGGGCGGTTTTTCCATGCCCAGCGCCACATTCTCGGCCACGTCCAGCGCGTCGAACAGGCTGAAATGCTGGAACACCATCGCCACACCGTTTTGCCGTGCCTCGGATGGCTGCGCCGGCGCGTAAGCCTGATCGCGCAGGGTCATCCGGCCCTTGTCGGGCGCAACCAGACCGAAAATCATCTTCACCAGCGTGGATTTGCCTGCGCCATTCTCGCCTAGTAGCGCATGGATCTGGCCAGTGCCGATCTGGAAAGAGATATCGTCATTGGCCAGAACACCGGGATAGGCTTTGGTCAGCCCCTCCAGGCGCAGCAATGGCTGGCGCATTATCATCATCCCTCTGTTCGCGGCCTTTGACACCTTTTATGACACAGACCAAAACCGCGCGCCCGGATTTTATCAAGTAAATTCTGTGTCCGGCGCCACAGGGCTGTTGCAATGCCTGATCCATAATCATCCTGGCTCTTTTCAGTCCCGCAGGGGCGCTCTATGCTCTGCCCATGACCCAGACCCCTCGCTTCATCCATCTGCGCACACATACGGAATATTCCCTGCTCGAAGGGGCTATTCCTCTGAAAAAGCTGGTGAAAACCTGCGCTGACAAAGCCTGGCCCGCGATGGCCGTCACGGATACGGACAATATGTTCGGCGCGCTTGAGTTTTCGGTGCTGGCATCAGGCGCGGGCGTGCAGCCGATCCTGGGTTGCCAGATCTCGGTGGCTTACGATCCGCCTGCGCCCGGTGAAAAACTGCGGATGCCTGCGCCTGTCGTGCTGCTGGCGCAATCCGAAACAGGCTATATGAACCTGATGGCGCTCAATTCCTGCCTGTATCTGCCCACGGACCGCCCGGTCCCGCAGGTCACGGTCGAGGAACTGGAGGCGCATTCCGAAGGGTTGATCTGCCTGAGCGGCGGGGCCGAAGGCGCGGTTGGCAAGCTGATCCAGACCAACCAGATGCCGAAAGCGCGCGCATTGATGGAACGGCTGGCGGCGATCTATCCTGACCGTCTCTATGTTGAATTGCAGCGCCATGCGGGTGAAGACGGGCAGATGATGGAAGCCGAGCGCGCCTCTGAGCGCGCTTTCGTCGAGATGGCTTACGCGCTGGACCTGCCGCTTGTCGCCACGAATGACGCTTATTTCCCGAAAGCGGACATGTATGAGGCGCATGACGCGCTTTTATGCATCAAGGAGGGGTCTTACGTCGATCAGGCCGCGCCTCGTCGCAGGCTGACACCGCAGCATTACCTGAAGTCGCCCGAGGAAATGGCGGCACTCTTCGCAGATCTGCCCGAGGCGCTGGAAAACACCGTCGAAATCGCGCGGCGCTGCGCCTACAAGGCCGAGAAGCGCCCGCCGATCCTGCCGCGTTTTGCCGAGGATGAGGTCGAGGAACTGCGCCGTCAGGCCCGCGAAGGGCTGGCCGCGCGGCTGGCCGTGATCCCGCACGCGGCCCCGGTTGAAGAGTATGAAAAGCGGCTGGAATTCGAGCTGGGAATTATCGAAGGGATGGGCTT
>SKRP01000316.1 GCA_007118445.1 Natronohydrobacter sp. | reverse complement strand
AGGCCGCGCTGGAGCGTTTCGAGATCGGGTTTGCGCCGCCTGCGCGCCGCGCGCTCTGGGACCATCTGACCGGCGCAGGCGTCGCGCCAGACAAGATCGTCGAAGCCGGGCTGGCCATTGCGCCCGATGATGGCGGACAGCCCTATGACCGGTTTCGCGGGCGGATCATGTTCCCGATCCGCGACGGGCGCGGGCGTTGCATTGCGTTCGGGGGCCGCGCGATGGACCCGCAGGCCCCGGCGAAATACCTCAACTCACCCGAAACCCCGCTCTTCGACAAGGGCCGGTCGCTCTATAATCTCGGGCCTGCGCGCGGGGCTGCGGGCAAATCCGGGCCGTTGATCGTCGCCGAGGGCTATATGGATGTGATCGCCCTTGTCAGCGCCGGGTTCGAGGCCGCTGTCGCACCCCTTGGCACTGCGATCACCGAAGAGCAGCTGCGCCTGATCTGGCGGCTCTCGCCCGAGCCGGTCATCGCGCTTGATGGTGATGCGGCGGGTCTGCGCGCGGGCTACCGGCTGATGGATCTGGCGCTTCCGCAGCTGGGGCCGGACAGCGCGCTGCGCTTCTGTCTGCTGCCGGAAAAGATGGACCCCGATGACGTGCTGCGCGCAGGCGGTGCGGGCGCGATGCGCAAGCTGATCGACGGGGCCATACCGCTGGTGCAGTTGCTGTGGCAGCGCGAAACCGAAGGCCAGACCTTCGACAGCCCCGAACGCCGCGCCGCGCTCGACAAGCGCTTGCGCGCTGCGCTGGCGAAAATTACCGATTCCGGGCTGCGCGGCCATTATGCCGAGGAATTACGCCGCCTGCGCGCGGGGTTCTTCCAGCCGCAGCGCAACGCGCAGGGCAAGGGCAGCTGGCCGCGCCGCAACGCCCCGGCAACCGCCCTGCCCGCCACCCGCGCGACGCTTCTCGCCGCTGGCGCAGGCGAGGATGTGGCCGAGCGGATGCGCGAAGAGATCATCCTCGCGATCCTGCTCACCCATCCCGCGCTGCTGCCCGGCTTCCTGCCCGATCTGGAACGCGCCGAGATGCGCCAGCCCGGCACTGAATCGCTGCGACTGGCCTTGCTGAACGATATCCCGCCCGACCAGCTGCCTGCCCCGGACCAACAGGAAGCGGCGCGCATTCTCGGGCTGGGCCATGTGCGCATCGCCCCGCCTGTGCGCCAGCGCGACGACCGGGAACTGGCGCAGCGCTGTCTGGCCGAGGAATTCGCGAAACTGCTGACCCGGCGCGGCGCGGCGCTGGAACTGCGCGAGGCCGCCGAGGATGTCGGCCATATCAGCGACGAGGGGCTGACATGGCGGCTGCGGCAGGCCACCGAGTCGCGCAACCATGCCGAACGCTCGCGCCTGTCGGATTCGGCGGATCTGGGCGAGGATCGCGCAGCGCTTTCGGGCGCGCTGTCCCGGATGATCGAATCACAGGTTTGGGTGAAACGGAAAAAGTGAGTGATTCGTTGCTGCAGCGCGCGCGATTGCCTGCAAAAATGCGCTCCGGAACTGGAAAACCCGGCCTTTCTTTCCTAGATAGACGCTGTGGACCTTTGGGCCGAAGTGATTCGGTCTGCTGAGTCGCACCAGCCCTGCCAGCCAGCCCCGGGAGCTTTCATGGCCGCCAAAGACACGGACGAGACCAGAACCGAAGATCAGGACATGGAGGGGGGCGCGACAGTCTCTCAGGCCTCGATCAAGAAGATGATCGCACAGGCCAAGGAACGCGGTTTCATCACTTATGAGCAGCTCAACAAGGCGCTGCCGCCCGATCAGGTCTCCTCGGAGCAGATCGAGGATGTGATGTCGATGCTGTCCGAGATGGGCATCAATATCATCGAGGATGATGACGAGGGCGACGAGGGCGAGGCCAGGGGCGGCGAACTGGTGGAAGCATCTGGCGCGCGCGAAGTCGTGGTCGCGCCCAATGCGAATGAGGAAAAGCTTGACCGCACGGATGATCCGGTACGGATGTATCTGCGCGAAATGGGCTCGGTCGAGCTGCTCTCGCGCGAGGGCGAAATCGCGATTGCCAAACGGATCGAGGCCGGACGCAACACGATGATCTCGGGGCTGTGCGAAAGCCCGCTGACATTTCAGGCGATCACCATCTGGCGCGACGAATTGCTGAACGAAGATGTGCTGCTGCGCGATGTCATCGATCTGGAAGCCACATTCGGCAACGCGCTGGAAGATGATGACGGCGTGCCGGTCAGTGAAGGGCTGGAAACCGCCACCCCGACCCCCAAACGCGAGACCAGCGCCGAGCCGGAGCTGGACGCAGATGGCAACCCGATCCAGAAGTCCGAGGAAGAGGACGATGAGGACGATCAGTCGAACCTCTCGCTGGCAGCGATGGAAACTGCGCTGAAACCGCGCGTGCTGGAAACTCTGGACCGGATTGCGCATGATTTCGACCTTCTGTCAGAAATGCAGGAAGCGCGGATGCACGCGACCATGCAGGAAGCGGGCCGGTTCTCGGATACTCAGGAAGCGCAATATCAGAAGCTGCGCGCCGAGATTGTCGAACTGGTGAACTCGCTCCATCTGCATAACAACCGGATCGAGGCGCTGGTCGATCAGCTTTACGGGATCAACAAGCGCATCATGTCGATTGACAGCGCGATGGTGAAACTCGCTGATCAAGCGCGCATCAACCGGCGCGAATTCATCGACGCCTATCGCGGCGCGGAACTCGATCCGACCTGGTGCGACCGCATGGCCGAAAAGCCAGGGCGCGGCTGGCAGGCGCTGATGGAGCGCTCGCGCGACAAGGTCGAGGATCTGCGCAATGACATGGCGCAGGTCGGCCAGTATATCGGCGTCGATATCGAGGAATTCCGCCGCTTCGT
>SKRP01000030.1 GCA_007118445.1 Natronohydrobacter sp. | reverse complement strand
TGCATTGAAGGCCCCGGCATCGGGCAGGTTGATGAACAGCAGCACGGCTGTCAGCGCCAGCACGGCGACAATCGCGACAATGCCCCAGATGACCGCCCGGCTGCCCAGCCGGATCAGGTCACTGGCGACGATGGATGACCGATGCATTGGCGCTCCTGCTCTGAAATTCGGATGCGTCAAAAATGGACCTGATCTGCAAAAGTTCCCAGCCGGACCGGGCGATCACGGGGGCGGCGTAGCGCTTGGCCGCTGCAATCGATCCGCAAGCTGAAGCCGGCAGCTCGATGATACCATATTGCCCTTGCCACGGGTCATCCTGTTTGGCTTTGAAATCTGCGTAACACTGGGCCGAGACTTGCGTCGCAAGCGTCAGACCGACCAGAAGCGCAGAGAGTCGCAAAATATTTCTCATGGGGGTGATGGTGGCAGTATGGCCGGTGATATTCAATATCACCGGTGCTGTGCAGGCCATGTTATCCGATAGCAGACATGCGTTATTGCCTGTCCGGCCCGAATGACGCGACGCTGCTTGCATGATCTTCCGACATGACAAGGACCAGAGCCATGCCCCGTTTCTCCTCGACCCTCAAGGCGCGCGCAACCAGCCTGCTTGCCGTATCCGCGCTGTGTATCGGTGCCATCGCGACCAGCGCGACCCCGGCCAGTGCCTCGGATGACCGGTTGCTGAAATTCATGCTGGGGGCCACAGCCGCCGCAGTGATCATTCATTCGGCCTCACGCGCGCAGGGTCACGCCCGTCCGGTTCAGGCGCGCGGCCTGCCGCAGCATTGCCGCGAGACGCTTGGCATTCATGGCCGCCATGTCGCGGTCTATAACGCGCGCTGCCTGCATCAGGCGGGGTTCCGCAATCTGGCGCAGCATTGTCGCGAAACCATCCGCACCAATCACGGGTTGCGCAGCGTCTATCGCGCGCAGTGTCTCAATCGGGGTGTGTCGCATCGGCCTGTGCCCGCGCAGAGTTTCCCGCATTGGTGCCGGACCAGCTATCACTATCGCGGCCACAGGTATCACGGCTATACGGCCTCCTGTCTGCGTCAGGCAGGCATACGCCATCTGCCACAGCACTGCCTGGTGTCCGTCAGCCGGCAGCAAATCTATTCGGCGCGCTGCCTGAAGGGCCAGGGCTACCCGCGCCGCTAGGCCCTGTGCCGTGCCTGCGAAACCCGTGCGCCCCCGCTATAAGGTAATGAATGTTAAAATGCTTTCCGCGAATCGCGGGATCGTGATACCATGTGAGCACTTTTCCACAAACAACAGGGGATTCTTGCATGACTGGTTTGTTCAAGCGCCTGGTGGCGCGCGGGGCTGCGACATTGAGCATATGTGCACTAGCCGGGGGGCTGGTTCTGACGGCACCGACCCAGGCAAAAGCGACAGATTGGGTATCGGTGGCTGTCGGGGCTGCCATTATCGGGATTGTCTTGGGCGGCGGCAAGAAGAAGAAGCCGAAATACGAGGTCATTGCGCGCTATTGCGAGAATCCGCATACTGGTCTCTATTACAAATGCTGATCGGTCGCGCGGCACATCGGGTTTGACAGAACCGTATGGCGCAGCTTTTCAATTACGGTCGGGGCCTGCCCCGGCCGTTTTTCTTGACAAGAGGGGGCGCATCGCTGCCGCAACCAGATTTCAGCCATGAAACCGCACTCGCCCGGACCGGCCATCGCTGGATTGCCGGGGTGGATGAAGCCGGGCGCGGGCCGCTGGCCGGTCCTGTCACAGCCGCCGCCGTCCGGCTGCGCGGCGAGGCCTTGCCGCAGGGGCTGCAGGATTCCAAGCGACTGCGGGCTGCCGCGCGCGAAGCTGTCTTCGCGCAGATCATGGCGCATGCAGCTGTCGGGATCGGCCATGCCAGCCCGGCCGAGATCGACGCGATCAATATCGAGCAGGCGACATGGCTGGCGATGGCGCGCGCGATTGCAGCACTGCCCCGCGTGCCGGATTATCTGCTGATTGACGGCAATCGCCTGCCGCGCGATCTGCCCTGTCCGGGGCAGGCTGTGGTCAAGGGCGATGGCAGGGTCATGTCCATCGCCGCAGCCAGCATCATCGCCAAGGTGACGCGCGACCGGATCATGGCGCAACTCGACCATGAATATCCGGGCTATGGCTGGGCAAGCAATGCCGGATACCCGACAAAGCGTCACATAAATGCCATAGCGGATCTGGGTGTTACCCCTGAGCATAGACGCAGCTTCGCGCCGATACGCAAAATCTTGTGTCCAGATGTTACATGAAGAAATTAATTTAACGCCCTGATTCAAATAGAATTTGACGCTGAATCATCTTTGACTCATCTTCATGCCAACGAGCGGGATCAACCCGCAACGCACTGAGGCAGGCATGACAGTGACACAAATGGCGCAAGGGGCGGCGATGCTCCCACTGGACCAGATTCTTGCAGGCGACTGCATCGAGGTGATGACCGCGCTGCCCGAAGCCAGCGTCGATCTGATCTTTGCGGACCCGCCCTATAATCTGCAACTCAAGGGCGAATTGCATCGCCCCGATAACAGCCGTGTCGATGCGGTGGATGATGCCTGGGACCAGTTCGACAGTTTCAAGGCCTATGACCAGTTCACCCGTGCCTGGTTGGCTGCCGCGCGCCGCTTGCTCAAACCCCATGGGGCAATCTGGGTCATCGGCTCTTATCACAATATTTTCCGCGTCGGCACAGCGCTGCAGGATGCGGGGTTCTGGATCCTCAATGATGTGGTCTGGCGCAAATCGAACCCGATGCCGAATTTCCGCGGCAAGCGGCTGACCAATGCGCATGAAACGATGATCTGGGCATCGAAATCGGAAGGCGCGAAATACACCTTCAATTATGAAGCGCTCAAG
>SKRP01000231.1 GCA_007118445.1 Natronohydrobacter sp. | reverse complement strand
CTGCTTTCAGCGATTGTCAGCCAGCAGGTCAGCACCCATGCCGCCCGTGCGATCTGGGGCCGGATGGAGGGGGCCGGGTTGACCACGCCAGAGGCGGTGCTTGCGGCGGATGATGAAACCCTGCGCGCGCCGGGCCTGTCGATGCAGAAGATGCGCTATGCCCGCGCGCTGGCTGCGGCGGGGATCGATTTTGACGCTTTGCGGGACATGCCGGACGCTGATGTTGTCAAGGTTCTGGTTGAAGTTCCCGGCATAGGTCGTTGGACTGCCGAGATTTATGCCATGTTCAGCCTTGGCCGCGCCGATGTGTTCGCGCCCGGTGATCTGGCGCTGCAGGAAGCCGCGCGCCGCCTGTTCGACCTGGCCGAGCGCCCGCGCGAAGCGCCGATGCGGCGCATGTCAGAGGACTGGTCGCCCTGGCGCAGCGTTGCGGCGGGGCTGTTATGGGCCTATTACCACGTGGAAACCGACAGGGAAGGAATAGTATGACACGTGCGCTTAAATCCGAACGCCGGGGGCCTGCCTCGGGGGGCAAGGCGAAAACAGCCGTTGTGTTCCTCCATGGCTATGGCGCGGATGGCTCTGACCTGTTGGGGCTGGCCGATCCGCTGGGGCCGCATCTGCCCGACACAGTGTTCTTCGCCCCGGATGCGCCGGAAAACTGTACGGCCAATCCTTTCGGGTTCCAGTGGTTCCCGATCCCGTGGCTGGATGGGTCAAGCGAAGAGCAGGCGCTGGCGGGGCTGGCGGCGGCGGCAGAGGATCTGAACGCCTTTCTGGACCGGATCCTGCAAGAGGAAGGGCTGGGCCCGGAGCAGCTGGCGCTGGTCGGGTTTTCGCAGGGCACGATGATCAGCCTGCATGTGGCCCTGCGCCGGGCTGCGCCGGTTGCAGGTGTGGTCGGGTTTTCGGGCCGCCTGATGGTGCCCGAGCGGCTGGAGGCCGAGAAACTCGCGTCCCCGCCGGTATTGCTGATCCATGGTGATCAGGACGAGGTGGTGCCGCTGGCCTCGCTGCCGCAGGCCGCAGATGCGCTGGTCGCTGCCGGGATCGAGACCTATACGCATGTGTCCAAGGGCACCGGGCATGGCATCGCGCATGACGGGCTGTCGCTGGCCTTGTCTTTCCTGCGCGAGAAAATGCCACCGCAGGGCTGATACGACAGCGAATCTGTGCGTTCTGGTCTGACATGCTGTTTATCTTTTGTTTGGAAACCGGCTCTAGGCTGTCGCGCGATATGTCTTTGCGCTGAATGGAACCGGGCCTTTGCCGGGATATGGAGCGGCTGGCATCACAGGCAGGAATGCGGCATGTATCGATGACGAGCAACCGGAAGGCTCTGACCCCCAAAGCGGCCCGCGTGAAGGGCAGCTTTGAGCGATTCATGGCCTTTGCCGAGCGCAGCGACCCGGTTCGTTTCAACACCGCGATGATATTGTGCATTGCGTTGTTCAGCGCGGTCCTGTGTCTTGCGCTCTGGTCCTTCGCGGTTGATGGCCTGAATGCCAGTCCGGCGGATGTCTGGCCGCTGTTCTCCTTCCTGCTTGGCGGTCTGGTTGCGGTCATTGTTGCGACCCCTGCGGTCATTTTCGGCTATCTGCTGGTGGCCCGCGTCCAGATCATCCGCGATGATCTGCGCAAGGCGCTTGAACAGACGCAGATCGCCAACCGGTCAAAGACCGAGTTTCTCGCGAATATGAGCCATGAAATCCGCACCCCGCTGAATGGTGTGCTGGGGATGACGCAGATCCTGGAACAATCCGACCTGTCGCCCGAGCAGCGCGACGCTTTGCGCATCATCGCCGAATCGGGCTCGTTGCTGATGGGGGTGATCAATGATGTTCTGGACCTTGCAAAAATCGAAAGCGGGCAGATTTCGCTTGATCCCACCCCCGAAGAGCTGCCGTGCAAGATCCGCGCGACAGTAGAGCTGTTCCGGGCCAGAGCAGGCGACAAGACCATCGGGCTGGAATTCACAGCCGCACCCGGTGTGCCGGAGCGGGTGATCTATGATTCGGTGCGCGCGCGGCAATGTATTGCCAATCTGGTATCGAATGCGGTGAAATTCACACGCAAGGGGAAGGTCACGGTCCATCTGTCCGCCGAACAGGTCGAGGATGGCTGGATCATCCGGACGCAGGTGCGCGACACGGGAATCGGGATTGAACCTGCGACGCTTGCACGCCTGTTTCAGGCATTCGAGCAGGCGGATGCCTCGACCTCGCGCGAATTTGGCGGCACCGGATTGGGGCTTGCCCTGTCGCGCAGATTCGCGCGGATGATGGGCGGGGATATAGAAGTGCAGTCGACCCCTGGCGAAGGCTCGTGTTTCGTTTTTCATTTTCATGCAGGAGAAGTCGCGCTTGCCACGGGCGGGGACGCCGCTGCCGCGCTGCCGCGCCTTGCGCCGTCGCGGCTGATCAACTGGCGCATCCTTGTGGTCGATGACAGCCAGATCAACCGCAAGGTTGTTCTCGGGCTGTTGCGGCCCTTTGGTCCGGCCTGCATAGAGGCTGAAAACGGGGCGCAGGCCTTGCAGATCCTTGATCAAACGCCGGTGGATCTGGTGCTGCTGGACATGCATATGCCGGTGATGGACGGGCGTAGCTTCATTGCCCGGCTTCGCGCGTATGCGCCCCCGCTGCGTGATCTTCCGGTGATCGCGCTGACCGCTGATGTCATGAATGGCCGCCGCGACCAGCTGCTTGCGACGGGTTTCCAGGGCTATCTCGCCAAACCCTTGCGCCGTGTCGAGCTGGAAGCCGAATTGCAGCGGATCGAAACTCTGATCACAGAGCGGAAAAACGCCGCGATCGCCTGAAATGTCGTCACGGCGTCACAATGGTTTTCCAAAGTCGCGCCTGCGACATCTGGTGCCGAGTTAACACTTGCCAGATGCCTCGCCCCATATATAGTCCTGCCCATAGCGATGCTGTGGCGCAGCACGCTCTCGGCCCTGCGGGGCGCGCGCAAAGATGTCGCCCCAGGGGCTGCCAGAACGGAGGCGGCACCCATGGATGGTGAATTCAGAACCGAGTTCGTGCGTGACCCGGCAGCGCTGCGGCACTTCCCGGCGCTGGTGCTCAATGCAGATTACCGGCCCTTGTCCTACTATCCCCTGTCGCTCTGGCCCTGGCAGGATGCGGTCAAGGCGGTGTTTCTGGACCGGGTCGATATTCTGGCGGAATATGATCATGTCGTGCGTTCCCAGCGGATGGAAATCCGGGTGCCCTCGGTCGTGGTGCTGCGCGAATTTGTCAAACCCCGCAAGCGCGTGGCCTTCACCCGGTTCAACCTGTTCCTGCGCGACGAATTTTCCTGCCAGTATTGCGGGGCGAAACAGGATCTGACCTTCGATCATGTCTGGCCGCGCAAGCTGGGCGGAGTCACCAGCTGGGAAAACGTGGTCGCCGCCTGCGCGCCCTGCAATCTGAAGAAAGGCTCGAAAACCCTGCGCGAGGCGGGCATGAAGCTGCGCAACCAGCCCATCCGCCCGCAATCCGAACAGTTGCGCAATCTGGGGCGCCGCTTCCCGCCCAACCACCTGCATGAAAGCTGGCTGGACTATCTCTATTGGGATACAGAACTCGAAGCGTAACCCGCATCGCGTCTGGACAGAGCCGCGCACAGCATGTAAACGGCACCGGATAGCGCTAACAGGCGTGCTTGTTAGCCGGGCACCGCGCAGGCGAAGAGGGCATCATGGTTGCACGCGTCATACCTGTCGACAGATTTGATCTGGTGATTTTCGGGGCCACGGGCGATCTGGCCCGCCGCAAGATCCTGCCGGGCCTCTATCGTCGCTGGAAAGAGGGGCAGATCCCCGAAGGCGCGGCGATCATCGGGGCCGCGCGCTCCGAGATGACGCGCGATGCCTTTCGGGTGCAGGTCCGCGAAGCGCTTGAGGAATTCGTTGCTGCGCCCGAACTGACAGCCGGGATGGTCGAGTCCTTTCTCGGCATGATCGACTATGTCACCATCGATGCCAGGGGGGATGGCGGCTGGGACGCGCTCGCCGCCCGGATGCGCGAAGATGTGGTGCGCGCTTTCTATCTGTCGGTGGCCCCGGCGCTGTTCGGCGATATCGCGCAGCGCCTGCACCAACGCGGCATTGCGGACCGGGCGTCGCGGATCGTGGTGGAGAAACCTTTCGGCAAGGATCTGAAGACCGCCCATGCGCTTAACCGTGATCTGGCCGCGCATTTCTACGAGGATCAGATTTACCGCATCGATCACTATCTGGGCAAGGAGACCGTCCAGAACCTGATGGCCGTGCGTTTCGCCAATATCCTGTTCGAGCCGCTGTGGAATGCGCAATTCGTCGATCATGTGCAGATCACGGTCGCCGAGACTGTGGGCGTTGGCGGGCGCGGCGAGTATTACGACACATCGGGTGCGATGCGGGACATGGTGCAGAACCACCTGATGCAGCTTCTGTGCCTGATCGCGATGGAGCCGCCGCATTGTTTCGAGCCGGACGCGATGCGCGACGAGAAACTCAAGGTCATCCGCGCGCTGGACCCGCTGGGTCCGGGTGATTTCATTCGCGGGCAGTATCGTGGCGCGGGCGGGGATGACTACCTGACCGAGGCCGGCAATCCGGACTCGCGCACCGAGAGCTTCGTGGCGATGAAGCTGCATATCTCGAACTGGCGCTGGAAGGGCACGCCCTTCTATCTGCGCACAGGCAAGCGGCTGAAATCGCGCGTGTCGGAAATCGCCGTGACCTTCAAGGAACCGCCACATTCGATCTTTGGCGAATCGAACCAATGGCGCGAGAATGTGCTGGTGATCCGCCTGCAACCCGATGAAGGGATGGATCTGCGCGTGATGATCAAGGAGCCGGGGCCAGGGGGGATGCGGCTGAAGGATGTCGCGCTCGACATGAGCTTCGCCGAGGCGCTGGGCAATGATCTGGATATGCCGGACGCCTATGAGCGCTTGATCATGGATGTGATTCGCGGCAATCAGACATTGTTCATGCGCGGCGACGAGGTCGAGGCCGCCTGGGCCTGGGTCGATCCGGTGATCGAAGGCTGGGAGGCGCGGGGCGACCGGCCTGAATCCTACGATCCGGGCTCGACCGGGCCAGAGGGGGCATTGATGCTGATGCACAAGGACGGGCGGCGCTGGCGGGAGATCCGGTAATGGAATTTCACGAATATCCTGATCGCGAAATGCTGATGCTGCGGCTGGCACAACGGATTGCCTCGGAGCTGGGCGAGGTCTTGCGCGCGCAGGGCCGTGCCACGCTCTCGGTGCCCGGCGGGACGACACCGGGGCCGGTATTTGACACGCTGAGCGGGGCGGATCTGGACTGGGCCAATGTTGCCGTGGTTCTGAATGACGAACGCTGGGTGCCTGAGGACAGCCCGCGCTCGAATACGCGGCTGTTGCGCGAGCGGTTGCTGGTTGGGCGCGCTGCGGCCGCGACTTTGCTGCCGTTGCGGATGGATGCGCCCGTGCCAGAGGATGGGCTGGAGGCGCTGAGCGCAGGGTTGGTGCCGCATCTGCCGCTCTCGGTGCTGCTTCTGGGGATGGGCGAGGACATGCATACGGCCTCGCTCTTTCCGGGCGCGGATCATCTGGAAGCCGCGCTGAGGCCGGATGCGCCGCCGCTGATGGCGATGCGGGCCGAGGCCGCAGGCGAGCCGCGCATCACGCTGACTGCGCCGGTCTTGCAGGATGCGTTGCGCGTGCATGTGCTGATCACGGGGCCTGCCAAGCGCGCGGCGCTGGAGCGCGCGGTGAAACTGAGCCCGCGCGAAGCCCCGATTGCCTGCGTGCTGGATCAGGCGCAGGTGCATTGGGCAGAATAGGGCAAGCCGGGGCTGCGCCCCGGTTTTTTTGAGTATTTTTGGCAAGATGAAGAAGGGTTTGCGATGCGCCTCTGGAATGAGCTTGCGAAACACCAGCGGACCTGTGAGGGGCGGCATATTCTGGACCTGTTTGCCGATAGCGGGCGGGCAGAAGAGTTCACGGTGGCTGCAGGCGAGATGCGGCTGGATTATTCCAAGACCGCGATTGATGCCCAGGCGCGGGATTTGCTGGTGGCACTCGCGGAGGAGGCTGGCCTGGCCGCCGCCCGCGATGCGATGTTCTCGGGCGCGAGGATCAATGAGACCGAGGGCCGCGCCGTGCTGCATATCGCGCAGCGTGCGGGCGACGATGCTGTGATCGAAGTCGATGGTTCTGACGTCATGCCGGAATTGCGCGCGGTGCGGGCGCGGGCTTATGCGTTCGCCGAAGATGTCCGCGCAGGGCGCATCCTGGGGCAGGGCGGCGCGATTACCGATGTCGTCAATATCGGCATTGGCGGCTCTGATCTGGGCCCGGCCATGGCGACACTGGCGCTGGCGCCGTGGCATGACGGGCCGCGGCTGCATTATGTCAGCAATGTCGATGGCGCGCATATTGCCGATACGCTGAAGGGGCTGAACCCGGAGCGGACGCTGGTGATCGTGGCGTCCAAGACCTTCACCACCATCGAGACCATGACCAATGCCCGCACTGCGCGCGACTGGATGGCCGGCAAGGTCGCCGATCCGGGGGCGCAATTCGCGGCCGTTTCGACCGCGATGGACAAGACGGCGGATTTCGGCATCGCGCCCGAACGGGTCTTTGGTTTCGCCGATTGGGTCGGCGGGCGCTATTCGGTCTGGGGGCCGATCGGGCTGGGGCTGATGCTGGCCGTGGGGGCTGCACGTTTTGATGAATTTCTGGCGGGCGCGCGCGCGATGGACCAGCATTTTTGTGATGCGCCTTTCGCGCAGAACATGCCGGTTCTGCTGGCGCTGGTGGGCATCTGGCACAACCAGATCTGCGGCCATGCCACCCGCGCGGTGCTGCCCTATGACCAGCGGCTGGCGCGGTTGCCCGCCTATCTGCAGCAGCTGGAGATGGAGAGCAACGGCAAGCGCGTCGGCATGGATGGGCGCGATCTGGAACGCCAGTCCGGGCCAGTGGTCTGGGGCGAGCCGGGCACCAACGGGCAGCACGCCTTTTATCAGCTGATCCATCAGGGCACGCGGGTTGTACCTTGCGAATTTCTGCTGGCGGCGCAGGGTCATGAGCGGGAGCTGGCGCATCAGCATCGGTTACTGGCGGCAAATTGTCTGGCGCAATCCGAAGCGCTGCTGCGGGGCCGGTCGCTGGACGAGGCGCGCGCGCTTATGGCTGCCAAGGGTCTGGAGGGTGCGGAGCTCGACCGGCAGGCGCGGCACCGGGTGTTTCCCGGCAACCGGCCTTCGACCACGCTGATCTATCCGCTGCTGACACCCTTCACGCTGGGCCAGATCATCGCGCTTTACGAGCACCGGGTCTTTGTCGAAGGGGTGATCCTGGGCATCAATTCCTTCGATCAATGGGGGGTGGAGCTGGGCAAGGAACTGGCGACAGCGCTCGGGCCGGTGATCGAGGGGGCGGATGCATCCGACAAGGATCCGTCAACACAGGCGCTGGTGACCTATCTGCGCGCGCATCAGGGCTGAGCCCTGCGCGCGGCCCCGCGCGTTGCGGGGCCTTTCTCAGGGGGGATCAGAAGCGCAGGATCGTCTCGAAATCGCCGATCCGGTCCGCAGCAGGGGGGATCAGGTCATCTATCCCGAGCATGATCGTGGCGGCGCTGCCATCCTCGGAAATCGTTCCGGTTGAACTTTCGATTTCGCGGCCTTTCACTGTGAAACTGACCGACATACCCGTGAGCATCTGGCGCATCATCTCCAGCATCTGCGGGTCGTCGCCCATCTCATCCATGCCCGCGTTCATCGCGGCCAGTGGCAGGAAAACGCGGGTGCGGTTATCGCCCAGATAGGTCAACTCGCCCTCGACTTCGGCAGGCCCATCGCTGCTGCTCTCGGATGGCACGATTTCGGCATAGCTGCCGGTCTTGTCGAAATCGCAGCGCGCATGGCTGTCGGTCAGGGTCAGGGTGCCGCCATCCTCTTCGGGGCAGAAGCTGTCATCGCCACCCGACATCTCGAACATCTGGCGCTGCATCTGCATGAAGCCGGTGACGCGCGCTTCATCCTCGCCCAGAACTTCGATGGCCATATCGACCTCGACACAGGCGGCAAGGGCGAGGGCGGCGGGGAAGGTGATCAGCGAGGCGCGCATCTTGGGGACTCCGGTATTTGGGTGTCGGGGCAGGAAAACAGAAATGCGCGCAATCGGCCAGAGGCTTTTTCAGCTGCCGCTGCAATGCGCGCCGGTTGGGGCCGCGCCAGAGCCAAGCGCGATGGCCGGGGGCGCGGTGAAGAGATCGGGCGCGCCGGCGGTGGCCAGATCCAGCGCAAGGATGGCAAGGACGATCCCCAGCGCCAGAATGGCGACAAGCGGACGGGAGAGACGCGCGCTCATGCATAGGCTCCTTTTGTGGCAGCGGGCCGCAACAGCAGGGGGCGCAGGCGGATGCCGAATATCGAGCCTGCAAAGGCGGCGATCAGCCAGACCCAGCCATGCAGCGAGCCGGTGGAAATGCCGCTGAAAAACGCGCCGACATTGCAGCCAAAGGCCAGCCGGGCGGAATAGCCCAGAATCAGCGCGGCCCCCAGAATTGCGGCATAGGATGCGGGCGTGAGAGCTTGCGTCTGCGCGCCGGGATCCGCACGCCAGCGCATCACCGCGAAAGCCCCGATCAAGAGGCCGATATTGGTCAGCGAGGTCACATCGGTCAGGATCGATTCCGACAGGCGCAGGGCGTTGCCTTCTGCGGCCCAGAAGGCCGTCGCGCCCAGATCCGCGCCGCCCGCCTGTGCGAGTTTCGCGCCCCACAGGCCAAGCCCATAGACAATCCCCCAGGGCTGGCCTGCGATCACCAGATTGGCGAGCGCCAGCGCCGCGATCAGCGCAGCAGCGATCCACAAACGGCGCGGGGGCATACGCTTGCCGGGGGCGGCGCGGGCGAGAGTGATCGCTGCGACCAGCGCAAGCCCGGCCAGCGTCGCGATCAGCCCGAATTGCGCACCGAGCATCCCTTGCAGCGAAAGCACCGGAAATGCGCCCAGCTCCGTCCACCAGCCCAGATGCAGCGTGCCTGCGAAACTGCCGCCGATGAAGCCCGCGAGCGCGATCAGCCCGACCAGATTGCCGCTGCCCGCATTGACCAGCGTGCCGGAACCGCAGCCCATCACCAGCTGCATCATCGCGCCAAAGACAAAAGCCCCAAGGATCATGGCAATCCCGACCGGGGCATGGGCGGGGACCAGTTCGGCCGAATTGGCAGCGAGCAGCGGAAAGGCCACAGCCGCGACCAGCGCGATGGCGATCAGCTGCGCGATCAGCCCGCGCCCGTCGCGATCGGTGACGATCATCCGCCACGGCCCGGCAAAGCCGAAGCGCAGCCCTTCCAGCACCAGCCCGAAGCCCAGCCCGACCAAGACCAGAAGCCCCGCGCGGGGGCCCGCCATGACAAAGGCGAAAAGCGTGAAACCGAGGGCGATAAGCAGGACCGAGGCGCGGCGCAGGAACATGGAAGCGGGCCTTTCGTGAAGCGCAAGCCGCACGCCCTTGGGCGTGCGCTGCGTTTGAGTATTTCAGGCAGGAAAATGAAGCAGAGAGGTGTCAGGCGCAAGCCTGTGTCAGAACAGCCCCTCGACCCAGCGCTGGGTCGAGCGCCACAGATAGGCGATCCGGCTGGGTTCATTGTCGAGCGCATGACCATGGATGGCATATTCGGCCATGGATTCGGCATAGAGGCGGGTATTCTCAATTCCGGCCAGTTCGCTGAGCGCAAACCAGTTCAGCGCCGCCCAATGCCCGGTATTGCAGAAGGACACCGTGATCGGGGCATCGGTCAGGCCCTTGGTTTCAGCGACCTCACGGGCGCGATCAGCGCTGACCAGACGGTTGCCGTCGAAGAAATCGCCATATTCGAGATTCTCGGCCCCGCGCACGGTGCCGGGGCGGGCGATGGACCATGTGATGCCTTCAAAGAAGCCCGTGGGGCGGCTGTCGAGCAGGCGTGCCTCACCGCTTTCGACAAGGGCAGCGACTTCGCCGGTCGAGATATACCAGTCATCGCGCCATTCGGCCATGAACCCGGTTTCCTCGATCTCGGCGGCTGTGGTCGAGACCGGCAGTTCTGCCGCCTGCCATGCAGCGAAACCGCCATTGAGCAGCGCCAGATCCTGCACGCCCAGCGATTTCAGCGTCCAGTAGACCCGCGCGGCGGTGCCCATATCGGTCTGGCTTTCGCCGGAATGCACGATCACGACCGGGATGTCGTAATCAACACCGACGCGGGCCGCTTCAAGCTCGTATTCCAGTTCGGGCAGCAGGGCACCGGGATTGCTGGGGCCACCGCGCCAGTTGGCATAGGGCGAATAGGCCGCGCCCGGAATATGGCCTGCCGCGAAATCGCCGCTGACATGGATTACATGGACCGATGGATCGGCCTCGAGGATCGCTGCCAGCTCTTTGGGTTCGAGCAGCGGACCCCAGCCTTGGGGCGTTGCCATGGCAAGCGCGGGCAGGGCGATCAGTGACAGGGTAAGGGCAGTGTTGCGCAGCATGATCATGCTCCTATACGGGCCGGGTGTGTGGTTCTGGCCGTCAGCTAGTGAGGGTGCGCTGATCTGGCAAGCCCGCTGCCCTTGCCAGGTCTGTGGTCTGCGCAAATGCTGTTCCGAACCTGCTCTGCGGATGGGGACCCCGGTCCGGGCTGCGCGCAGAATGCGGGAAAACATCCTGCAGACCGGCGTTTTGATCTGGAAATATTTACTTATTCGCATGAAACTGGCGAATGCCCGGAAAATTCGCCCGGACTGGCGCTTTGCGGGCCGTGACTTGTCAATCCGGCAGCGGCGCTTTAGCTGACATCCGCAGAACGGGTATCGGACAGGGGGCG
>SKRP01000185.1 GCA_007118445.1 Natronohydrobacter sp. | reverse complement strand
GCGCCGATGTCCGCGCATGGCATGATGCATATGGTCATCTCGAACGCCCATGCGGGCGATCCGTATGAAATCGACACGCTGTTTCTCTACATGGCGAATATGGCGTGGAACTCGTCGATGAACACCAGCTCGGTCATGGAAATGCTGACCGACCAGAATGACGACGGCAGCTACAGGATCCCGCGCATCATTTATTCCGACGCCTACAGCTCCGAAATGGTGGCCTTCGCCGATCTGATCCTGCCCGACACGACCTATCTGGAACGCCACGACTGTATCTCGCTTCTCGACCGCCCGATCTGCGAGGCCGAGGCGCTGGCCGATTCCATCCGCTGGCCCGTGGTGCAGCCTGACCGCGATGTGCGCCCCTTCCAGTCGGTGCTGCTGGATCTGGGCGCGCGGCTGGGCCTGCCCGGCATGGTCAAGGAGGACGGCACGCCCAAATTCGCCGATTACGCCGATTACATCACCAACCACGAACGCCGCCCCGGTGTCGGCCCGCTCGCAGGTTTTCGCGGCAATGGTGAGGGCGCGGGCCGCGGCGCCCCCAACCCCGACCAGATCGACCGCTATATCGACAATGGCGGCTTCTGGATCACCCATATCCCTGAAGAGGCGCAATTCTACAAACCCTGGAATTCTGCCTATCAGGACTGGGCCGTGGCGCGCGGCCTCTATGACAGCCCGCAGCCCTACCTGTTCAACCTCTATTCCGAACCCATGCGCAAGTTCCAGCTTGCCGCCGAAGGCCATGGCCACCACCAACCCCCCGACCATCTGCGCGCCCGCCTGTTTGAGACCATGGACCCGCTGCCGCTCTGGTATCCGACCTTCACCGATGCGGAAACCGACCCGGCCGACTACCCGCTACACGCGCTCACCCAACGCCCGATGGCGCATTACCATTCCTGGGGCAGCCAGAACGCATGGCTGCGCCAGATCCACGGCCATACGCCGCTCTATGTCTCAGGCGATATCTGGGCGGAACACGGGTTCACCGAGGGCGACTGGGCGACCCTGACCTCGCCCCATGGCCGCATCACCCTGCCTGTCGTGCGCATGGACGCGCTCAACGCCCGCACTGTCTGGACCTGGAACGCCATCGCGAAACGCCGCGGTGCCTGGGCGCTCGACCCCGAAGCCCCCGAGGCCACCAAAAGCGCGCTCCTCAACCACCTGATCCATGAACTCCTGCCGCCCAGGGGCGACGGCCTGCGATGGGCCAATTCCGATCCGGTGACAGGTCAGGCCGCCTGGTATGACCTGCGCGTGAAGATCGAGAAAGCGCCCGAAGGCCAGAGCATAAGCCACCCGGCCCACCCCGCACAAACCTCGCCCGTGCCGCAAGCGCCCCAGGACCTGACCCATCAGGTCAAAGCCTGACCCTCATGTTTCATCTTGCCCAAAATACTCAATCTTCCCTTGCTCCCAGCCCCACGCCAGAGAGTCACGCGCCATGACAACCCTGCCTGCCACCACGAGAAAAAAGCTCGGCCTCGTCATCGACCTCGACACTTGCGTTGGCTGTCATGCCTGCGTGATCTCCTGCAAGGGCTGGAATACCGAGAATTATGGCGCGCCGCTTTCGGATCTCGGCGCCTATGGGGCCGAGCCCGAAGGCGCCTTCCTCAACCGCGTCCACACGTTCGAAGTGACGCGCGATGCGGCCCCGCCCATGGTCGTGCATTTCCCCAAATCCTGCCTGCATTGCGACGATGCGCCCTGCGTGACTGTCTGTCCGACAGGCGCCAGCTACAAGCGACAAGAAGACGGCATCGTTCTGGTGAACGAATCCGACTGCATCGGCTGCGGGTTATGTGCATGGGCCTGCCCGTATGGCGCGCGGGAAATGGACGGGGCCGAGAAGGTGATGAAGAAATGCACGCTCTGCGTGGACCGTATCTATAACGAGACCCTGCCCGAAGAAGACCGCGAACCCGCATGCGTGCGCACATGTCCTGCCGGTGCGCGGCATTTCGGCGATTTTGCCGATCCCGACAGCCATGTCTCGAAACTCACAGCGGCGCGCGGCGGGTTCGACCTGATGCCGGAACAGGGCACGCAGCCTGTGAACAAATACCTGCCCCCGCGCAGGCGTGACACTCTGGACATGCCTGATCTGACCAGCATGTGCGACCCCGCCCCGGAAAATGCCAAAGGGTTCCTCGGCTGGCTTGACCGCGCGCTTGAAAGGCTCTGATCCATGCATCCTGCGCCCTCACTCATCCTGTTCACAGTGCTGTCCGGTATCGGCTTCGGTCTGCTGGTCTGGCTTGGTCTTGGCCTGCGCGCGCCGGTCGGTGGCGCTGCCTTTCTTCTGTTCGGGCTTGGCTACGGTCTGGCCGGGGCAGGGCTGATCGCCGCCGCCTTCCATCTCGGACACCCCGAGCGGGCGCTCAAGGCATTCACGCAGTGGCGCTCTTCCTGGCTGTCGCGCGAGGCCGTTCTGGCCACAGCCACCATGGCGATCATGTCCCCCCATGCCGCAAGTTCGGTCTTCGCTGCGACACCGCTGCCCGTCTTCGGCTGGCTCGGGGCCGCGCTTGCGCTGGTCACGATCTTCGCCACAGCCATGATCTATACCCAGATCAAGGCAGTCCCGCGCTGGCATCACTGGACGACCCCGCCGGTTTTCGTGCTCGCGGCACTTGCAGGCGGGGCGATGCTCGCCGCGCAGATCCTGCTCGCCCATTTCCTGTTGCTCATCCTCGCGGCGGCGATGGTCGCGCATTGGGTGGCCGGTGACAAACGCTTCGCGCAATCCGGCAGCACCACCGGCACGGCCACCGGGCTTGCGGCGCTGGGGCAGGTCCGGCTGCTGGAGCCGCCCCATTCCGGGCGCAACTACCTGCTGCGCGAGATGGTCCATGTCGTGGGGCGCAAACATGCTTACAAATTGCGGCTGATCGCGCTCGTGTTCGGAGCGTTCCTTCCGGCGGTTCTGCTGTTGCTGCCCGCAAGCTACGTCACGATCGCGCTCGCTCTGTTCGTGCATCTGGCAGGCATGATGGCCCAGCGATGGCTGTTTTTCGCAGAGGCCGAGCATGTTGTCGGGCTGTATTACAGCAAAAGGTGACGTTGCGCAGTCTTCATGCTATCCTGAGGGCCGTAGTCACGTTTTTGTCGGAGTATCCCATGGGCCTGCTGAATTCCCTTGCCAATGCCATCCTGAAAAGTGGCGGTCAGAAAGCCGGTCTGGCCGGTCTGGTCCTGCAAAATCCGAAACTGATGCAGGGTCTGATGGGCCTGATGTCGAAAGACAGCGCAATCGGTGGATTGCCGGGCCTGTTGACCCAGTTCCAGAGCGTGGGTCTGGGTGACAAGGTTGAAAGCTGGCTTGGCTCTGGTCAGAACGCGCCAGTCGCGCCGCAGGAAATCGAACAGGCGCTCGGCGGCAATGTCATCGGCCGGCTTGCATCGCAGGCGAATATGGGCGCATCGGAAACCTCGGACACGCTTTCCAGGATCCTGCCTGCGATGATCGATCAACTGACCCCGAAAGGTCAGGCGCAGGCGATGGATGCTGGCAGCATCCAGTCGATGCTGGGTGGCTTCCTGAAGGGCAAGCTGTGAACCTGCGCCTGTCGGCGGCGTAATCCTGCTGAATGGGCAAGCGCATTTGACATGCGCCAGCGCAAGGCGGCTCGCGCATAAATGGCTTACCTGATTGCCTGGCTGAACACATCCTTCAGCCTGGTTGCTTCGCATCGCCGGAGGTGCGTCAGACAATCCGGATCGGTGTGCCGGACTGCTGACAACACAGATCGCAGCACGTCCAATCAGTCTGACAGTCCCGGCAGCAGCGCACTGATCCGTCACAGCACCTTTGCGGTTCCCGCGATAATCGACTTGCGACGCTGTCCTGCTGTCGGGAATATTGGAAGGGGGCGCGCAGCACGCCCGAGGCAGTGATCTCCTGTTTTGGGAATCAACCTGTCATTTGCGTTTTGATATGGGTTATCTTCCACGGTTCCTGCGTCGATGGCGCGCCGAAATAGTATCCCTGCAGGCAATCGACCCCCATTTCGACAAGGATACGCGCATCCTCTGCGGTTTCGACCGATTCCGCGACGGTGAACATGTCGAAATGCCGGGCGATTGAGACCAGCGCCTGGACCAGGACCTGATTTTCAGGCGATTGGCCGATTTCCCGGATGAATGTGCCATCGATCTTGACGATATCGAAATAGAAATCTTTCAGATAGCGAAATGCCGTAAAGCCCGCTCCGAAATCATCCAGCGCAAAGCAGATGCCGCGTTCCTGCATGTCCTGCATGAATACCGTGACCAGATCGGGCATGATCATGGCCGAGGATTCCGTGATCTCGAGGATCAGCCTTTCGCCGATTTCCGGTGACTTGCGCAGGCCGCGTTCGAGCACTGCCAGCCATTCCGGATAGCCAATGGACCGCGCTGACAGATTGACCGACAGCCGGATGGAGGGTTCCGCAGCCAGAGTCTGCAAGCCCAGTTCCAGCGCAAGACAATCGATCCTGCGGCCAAGCTCATTGGTTTCGACCGCATCCATGAAATCCATGGCCGGGATTATCCGTCCTGTATGATCGACGATCCGGATCAACCCTTCATAGAAGGCCGCGCGTTTGGGCATCCGCGCCTGTACCACAGGTTGAAAGGCCAGCAGGCTGCGGCGCTTGTCCAGCGCTTCGCGCACCATCTGCAGCGTGTCACGGCGCTTTTCTTCTGCCGCTGCGGACAGGGGCGTTGTGAACAGGGTATCATCTGCCGTGAATTGCGACAATCGCTGAGGTGACATAGGCTGGCTCCATGATTTGCACCAGAATTGCGCGTCGGGCTTAATCACGGGTTAAATCGCGCCATGATCGGTAAAACTCGATCTATTTTTGCGCGGCTGTCGGGCTGATTGCCTTCGCCGGGCGGCGCGCGTATAGCCGGGGCGGATATTCAGGACCACAAGGAGCGGCGGGATGGACAAGCCAGGGGCGAACCAGATGTGGGGCGGGCGGTTCAGCGCGGGCCCGGATGCGATCATGGAGGCGATCAACGCTTCGATCGGCTTCGACAAGCGCCTTGCGCCGCAGGATATTACCGGCTCGCGTGCCCATGCTGCGATGCTGTCCGCAACTGGCATCATCACTCCGGAAGATGCCGCCGAGATCGACCGTGGCCTTGCACAAGTGCTGACCGAGATCGAGGCCGGCGATTTCGCGTTTTCTGCTGCGCTGGAGGACATTCACATGAATGTCGAGCACCGGCTGCGCGAAATCATCGGCGCCCCGGCAGGCCGGCTGCACACAGCACGGTCGCGCAATGATCAGGTGGCGCTCGATTTCCGGCTCTGGGTGCGCGATCAATGCGATGCGGCAATCCAGGGGCTGGACGCGCTGATGCGCGCTTTCCTTGCGCAGGCCGAGGCGGGCGCGGATTGGATCATGCCCGGCTTCACCCATCTGCAGACCGCGCAGCCGGTGACCTGGGGCCATCACATGCTGGCCTATGTCGAGATGTTCGCGCGCGACAAGTCGCGGTTTCAGGATGCGCGGCGTCGGATGAATGAATGCCCTCTGGGCGCAGCCGCGCTGGCAGGCACGTCATTCCCCATTGACCGGCATATGACAGCGCAAGCGCTGGGCTTTGACCGGCCCACGGCGAATTCGCTCGACACCACCGCAGATCGCGATTTCGCGCTGGAATTCCTGTCCGCGGCCGCGATCTGCGCCATGCATCTGTCGCGCTTTGCCGAAGAGCTGGTGATCTGGTCCTCGGCGCAGTTCCGTTTCGTGCGCATGTCCGACCGGTTCTCGACCGGCTCATCCATCATGCCGCAAAAGCGAAACCCGGATGCAGCGGAACTGCTGCGCGCGAAAACGGGCCGCATTCTGGGCGCGACCGTGGCGCTGTTTACAGTGATGAAAGGGCTGCCGCTCACCTATTCCAAGGATATGCAGGAAGACAAGGAACAGGTCTTTGATGCCGCTGACAATCTGCTGCTGGGCCTTGCCGCGATGGAGGGCATGGTCAGCGACCTGACCGCCAATCGCGCCGCACTGGAGGCTGCGGCCAGTTCGGGCTTTTCCACTGCGACCGATCTGGCCGACTGGCTGGTTCGCGCGCTGAACCTGCCCTTCCGCGAGGCGCATCATGTCACTGGCGCGCTGGTCAAACTGGCCGAGGACAAGGGCTGCGACCTGCCCGACCTGAGCCTCGAGGAAATGCAGAAAACCCATGGCGAAATTACCAAAGCAGTCTATTCTGTGCTGGGGGTGCAGAATTCCGTGGCCAGCCGCACCAGCTATGGCGGCACGGCCCCGGATAATGTGCGCGCCCAGATCGCCCGCTGGAAAGAGGTCTTGGGATGAAACCTGCAGCTGTTCTCATGGCACTCGCCCTGCTCGCGGCCTGTGGGGCCGAAGCGCCCCCGCGCGCGCCGGAACCGACCGGTGTCAGCATCTCGGGTGAAGTGCTGATCGGCGTGCGTGGTCGGCTATGACGCCGCTGCGCTTTCTCTGGCTGGCGCTGGCGATCTGGGGCAGCGTGCATCCGATGTATTGGTTCATCACCTGGTTTGTCGAAAATGAATGGTCGCTGATGGCCATGGTTGACGCCTGGCACGCCAATGCCGCCACCACCGGCCTGGTCTGGGATCTGACCATCGCGGCTGTCGCGCTCACGCTCTTCGTGCTGGTGGAAACCTGGCAGACCCGCCGCTTCCTCGGGCTTCTGGCCATCCCGGCCACCTTCTGCATCGGTGTGTCCTGCGGGGTGCCGCTTTACCTGTTCCTGCGCTCGGCCCCGGACCAATCCTGATTTCATCTTGCCCCAAATACTCCCGCCGGAGGCACACACCCTCCCGCCCCGGCCTGACGCCTGACCGAAAGCCCTGCCTATGGACCATTTCCTCTATCGCGGCGGTATCCTGCATGCCGAAGATGTGCCCCTGACCGAGATCGCGGCCGCGGTCGGAACCCCGTTCTACTGCTACTCCACCGCCACGCTGACGCGCCATTTCCAGCTTTTTCAGGACGCGCTGGCGGGGATGGATCATCTGGTCTGCTTCGCGATCAAGTCGCTGTCCAATCAGGCCGTGCTGCGCACGCTGGGGAAACTGGGCGCAGGGATGGATGTGGTCTCGGGTGGCGAATACCGTCGCGCGCAGGCGGCAGGAGTGCCCGGCGACCGGATCGTGTTTTCCGGCGTCGGCAAGACCCGTGACGAAATGGCCTATGCGCTGACCCATGGCATCCGGCAGTTCAATGTCGAATCCGCCGAGGAATTGCGCGTGCTCGCTGACGTCGCCTCATGTTTGGGCAAGACCGCGCCGATCACGCTGCGGGTCAACCCCGATGTCGATGCGAAAACCCATGAAAAAATCGCCACAGGCCGCAAGGAGGACAAATTCGGTGTGCCCATCGCCTCGGCCCGCGCGATCTATGCCGAAGCCGCAACCCTGCCGGGGATCGAGGTGGTGGGGATCGATGTGCATATCGGCAGCCAGCTGACCGATCTTGCGCCCTTTGAGGCCGCCTTTACCAAGATCGCCGATCTGACGCGGGAATTGCGCGCCGACGGGCATGTGATCCGGCGGCTCGATCTGGGCGGGGGGCTGGGCATCCCCTACACCCGTTCGAATGAAACCCCGCCTTTGCCGACCGAATACGGGGCGATGATCCGCCGCGTTCTGGGCGATCTGGATGTGGAGATCGAGATCGAGCCGGGGCGGCTGATCGCAGGCAATGCGGGGATTCTCGTGGCTTCGGTGATCTATCTCAAGCAAGGCGAAGGCCGCGATTTCCTGATCCTTGATGCGGCGATGAATGATCTGATCCGCCCGGCGATGTATGGCGCGCATCATGATATCATCCCGGTGATTGAGGCGCAGACCGCGAGCGACCAGCGCCCGGTCGATATTGTCGGCCCGGTCTGCGAATCGGGGGACACTTTCGCGAGGCAACGCGCCATGCCACCGCTCGCGCCGGGCGAACTGGTCGCCTTCCGCTCGGCAGGGGCTTACGGGGCCGTGATGTCCTCGGAATACAACACGCGGCCCATGATTCCTGAAATTCTGGTGCATGAGGATCAATATGCTGTCATTCGCCCGCGTCCGAGCTTTGACGACATGATCAATCGCGATACAGTCCCCCCATGGCTTTGACTGACACATCCCTCGCACGCTGATGGTTGCTTACTCCGGCAAAGCACAGCCCTATCTCGACGCATTTGCTGCGGCGTTTTTCGAGGCGGCGGAGTTTCGAGACTGGGTTCTGTCAGGCACACAGGCCGCTGCCGAATATACTGGTGCCGATGTGCTTCATGACGAGCAGCGCGCGGTCCGATGGGCCAAGAAGCCCACGAAGCAACCCTTTTGGGCAAATTACTGGTGTGGCAAAGACAGCAAGTGCACCTGCCGCGTCGACGGCAGCAAGGGGCTTGAATCCGACGCAATCTTTTTCCTGCGCAATGATGCAGGGCGTGTTCTGGCCGTCCATCTGGAATTCAAGCATCGCGGTGAGTCCTTTGGATTTGGTCAAGCACAATCCTACCCACTTCGCGCCGCGTGTTTCGCGCGGACGCATGCAGAGCGGAAAACCGTGAATGCGCATGATGACTGGGTCTGTATTGTTCTGTGTGGCTCTGACGCCAAGGTCGATCCGCAGTTGAAACATTTTGACCGGGCAATATTTCATGAAGATGTTCGAGAAAGATATCAGGCTTTCCCGAGGTGATCTGATCGGACGTCAAACCAACACAGACAGAGCATGAGGTCATCCGAGGAATGTTCAAGAACCGCCGCCAAGATCCCAATCCTGCCCTGACCCGCGCGCTGCGCGGCACTTTGGCGGGGCTTTGGGCAGAGCGACTGGCGCGGTGTTTCTGGCCCTTCACGACGCTGGCCTTTCTGTTCATCGCCGCGCTGGGTTTTGGCGTGCAGGATGTGGTCCCGCCCTTCTGGGCGATGTGGGGTGCGCTGGGGGCGATTCTGGTGCTGCTTGTTGCGGTCTTCTGGGGCGCATGGCGGCTGAACATCCCGACGCGGGCCGAAGCGCTCGCGCGGCTGGATGCCTCGATGCCGGGGCGGCCGCTGTCCACCCTGGCCGATGATCAGGCGATTGGCACCGAAGACGAGGCGTCGCGCCGGGTCTGGCTGGCGCATCTGGCACGGATGCAGGCACGGCTGGCAAAGGCGCGCGCTGTGCCCGGCGATTTGCGGCTGGCCGCGCGCGACCGATACGGGCTGCGCTACATCGCGTTGACCGCGTTCGCGGTGGCGCTGGTTTTCGGGGCGCCTTCGCGGATCACCGAGATCACGGAAATCGCCCAGATCCCAAGCCGCGCCGAAGCGGTGGCACTGGGGCCAAGCTGGGAAGCCTGGGTGCAGCCTCCGGCCTATACGGGCCGCCCCAGCCTCTATCTGAACGAAGTGGATCGCCCGACGCTGCAACTGCCGCAGGGCAGCCGTGTGACCGTGCGCTTCTACGGCCAGCAGGGCGTTATGTCGGTGCAGGAAAGCCTGTCGGACCGGGGCGAGACCGACCCGACCGAGATGGCGCAGGATTTCGAGATCGAGCGTTCGGGGCGTTTGTCGGTCCGCGGGCCTGCCGGGCGCGACTGGGAAGTCACCGCGCTGGTCGATCAGCCCCCGCAGGTGCAGCTTGTGGGCATGGCGACGCGTGAACGCGGCGGGGTGATGCGCCAGGATTTCACGGCGCAGGATGATTATGGCGTGACCGGTGGTGAAGTGCGTGTGGCGCTGGATCTGGATGCAGTCGAGCGGCGTTTCGGGCTGGCCCCGGACCCCGAGCCGCGCGATGCGCTGGTCCTGTCGCTGCCCATGCCGGTTTCTGGTTCGCGCACGGATATCGAGGATGCGTTTCTTGAGGATTTCTCGCAGCACCCCTGGGCCAATCTGCCCGTGAAGATTGCCTTCGCGGTCGAGGATGCGCGCGGACAGCAGGGCGAGAGCCCGGCCACGCAGATGACCCTGCCGGGCCGGCGTTTCTTCGATCCGATGGCCGCCGCTGTGATCGAATTGCGCCGCGATATTCTCTGGACGCGCGAGAACGCAGCCCGCGTTGATATGGTAATGCGTGCGATTGCGCATCGCCCCGAGGATGCCTTCCGTTCGCCCGAGGCGCGGATCCGCTACATGGAAACCCATGAGTTGCTGCTGGCGGCGCTTGATCAGGGCGATCTGGATAACGCGACCCGTGATGATCTGGCGCAGCGCATGTGGGATCTGGCGGTGCTGCTGGAAGAAGGCGAACTGGCGGATGCCCGCGAGCGCCTGCGCCGCGCGCAGGAACGGCTGGACGAGGCCGTGCGCAGCGGCGCTGATCCATCGGAAGTGGCCGAACTGATGGAAGAGCTGCGCGAGGCGATGCGCGATTACATGCAGCAACTGGCCGAACAGCCGCGCGAACGCGGCGAGGCCCCGCCCGATGGCGAAAGCATGGAAATCACGCAGGACCAGATTCAGGAGCTTCTGGACCGCATTCAGGAACTGATGAACGAAGGCCGCATGGAAGAAGCGGCCGAGCTTCTGGCCCAGCTCAATGCGCTGCTGGAAAATCTGCAGGTGGCCGAAGGGCAGGGCGGCGAAGGGATGCCCGGTGATCAGGCGATGGAGGGCCTGGGCGAAACCCTGCGCGACCAGCAGGATCTGTCGGATGACACATTCAACGAATTGCAGGATGAATTCCGCAACGGCGACCGCGAGGATGGCGCGCAGGAGGGCGAAGGGCAGCGCGGTGATCTGGCCGAGCGCCAGCGCGGGCTGGCCGATCAGCTGCGCGACCAGCAATTGCAGCCGCTGCCCGGCGAAGGCACGCCGGAAGGTGACGCCGCTCTGGAGGCGCTGGAGCGCGCGCAACGGGCGATGGAAGAGGCCGCTGAGGCGCTGGAAGAGGGTGAGACCGGCGAGGCGCTCAGCCGTCAGGCTGATGCGATGGAAGCCATGCGCGACGG
>SKRP01000227.1 GCA_007118445.1 Natronohydrobacter sp. | reverse complement strand
TGCGCGCGGCGCTGATGGGGGCCGCGGCAGGGCTGGTCGCGCTGGGCGCGGCAGCACTCGCGTCCTGGGCGGTGATGCGTTTCGTGCTGGATGCGAGCTACATCTTCGAGCCGGTCTCTGCTTTCGCTATCGTTCTGGGGGGCATCATGGCCACGCTTCTGGCCGGGCTGGCCTTTGCCCTGCGCCCACTGGCGGCGCGACCGGCGCAGATCCTGCGCGCGCAGGATTGACCTTGGGCCCTGTCGCGGTCATGGCTGCGGCAGGGGATGATGGGCCATGAAACTGACCTCTTTGCACGATCTGACAACGCTTGCGGCGGACACGATCATTGACGCGCGCGCGCCGTCAGAATTTGCCGAAGATCACCTGCCCGGCGCAATCAATCTGCCGGTGCTGAGCGATGCGCAGCGCGCCGAGATCGGCACGATCTACAAACAGCACAGCCCATTCATGGCGCGCAAGCGCGGCGCAGCGCTGGTCGCGCAGAACGTGGCACAGCATCTGCTGGGGCCGCTCTCGGACAAGCCCGGCGATTGGCAGCCGCTGGTCTATTGCTGGCGTGGCGGGCAGCGCTCGGGCTCATTCGCCACGATCCTGCGCCAGATCGGCTGGCGCGTCGCCGTGCTGGACGGGGGCTACAAGAGTTACCGGCGGCTGGTGCAGGCGCAGCTCTATGACACGCCCTTTCCCGCGCCGGTGCTGTTGCTGGATGGCGGCACCGGCACCGCCAAGACCGAAATCCTGGCGCGTGTCGCGCGTCGGGGCGGGCAAGTGATCGACCTTGAGGCACTGGCTGCACATCGCGGCTCGCTTTTCGGGGCAGAGGCAGAACAGCCCTCGCAAAAACTGTTCGAGACGCGGCTGGCGCAGGCACTGGTCGGGCTGGACCCCGCGCGTCCGGTGCTGGTCGAGGCAGAATCGAACCGCATCGGAAGCCTGCGCCTGCCGCCAGCGCTCTGGCACGCAATGCGCTCTGCGGCGCGGGTCCGGATCAGCGCACCGCTGGCGGCGCGGGTGGCGCATATCCTGCACGCCTATTCAGAATTCTGCGCTGATCCGGCACGGCTTTCCGGCACTTTGTCCAGATTGCAACCCTACCATTCAAAAGACCGGCTGGCGCAGTGGCATCAGGCTGCGGATCAGGGGCGTTTCAGCGAATTGGTGGCCGATCTGATCTTGCAGCATTACGATCCCGGCTATGCACGAACGCAACGCGACCGCGACGTGATCACGGAAATCGCTTTGCCTGATTTGTCGGAAAAGTCTCAGGAAACAGCCGCAGAGCGGTTGAATACCTTGATGCAATGCCGTGAATCTGAAACTCTTCACGCACCCAAGGTCAGCCCGCGATAATCTCTGCTCCGCGCTCCGCTGTCACTTTTCCGATAATCGCAGCGCGATAGCCCGCCGCTTGCAACCGCGTCAGCACAGTGCCGGCCCGCGCGTCGGGCACGGATGCGAGCAAGCCGCCAGCGGTTTGCGGGTCAACCAGCAATGCGGCGCGGGCAGTGGGGGGCGCGTCCAGAACCCCGAGCAGCGCCGCGCGATTGGCCGGTGCGAGGCTTGATTCAATGCCCTCGGCGGCCAGCGCCTCGGCCCCTTCCAGAAGCGGCAGGGCGGCCAGATCAATCCGCGCAGTCAGCCCGTCGGCCCTCAGCATTTCCGACAGATGCCCGGCCAGCCCGAAGCCGGTCACATCGGTCATGGCGCGGGCAGTCTCGCGCAGGATCACAGCCGCCTGCGCCTGTCCCTCGACCATCGCGGCCAGCGCGCCCGCCACAACGCTGCCCGGTGCAGCCCAGCGCATCTCAGTGGCCATGATCACCCCGCTTCCCAGCGGCTTGGTCAGGATCAGCGCATCGCCGGGCGCAGCCCCCGCTTTCGTCAGCGCGCGACCGTCCAGCAGCCCGGTCAGCGTAAAGCCAAGCTGCAGCTCGGCCCCCATCGCGCTATGACCGCCGACCAGCGCGGCCCCTGCCGGACCCAGCACGGAGTCGGCCCCAGCCATCACCTCGCGCAACATCCGGGCCTGCAAATCGGGTGACATGCGCGGCAGCGTGACCGAAGCCAGCGCGGCCTGCGGGTCTGCCCCCATCGCCCAGATATCCCCCAAGCTGTGGGTCGCGGCGATCCGCGCCATCAGCCACGGGTCTTCGACCAGCGCGCGCAGATGGTCCGTGGCGATCACCTGCCGGACCGCGCCCATGCGCAGGATCGCGGCATCATCGCCAATCCCGCCCTCGATATCATCCCGCGCGACGACCGGCAGGGCCGCGCTCAGCGTCTGCGCCCCCATCTTCGCGCCGCAGCCCCCACACAGGGGTTTGTCGCCCAAGGTCTCGGCCAGCCCGCTGGCATGGTCGCGCGGCAGGGCAGGGGCCATGGGCTGCGCATCGCGGAACTGGCCCATGAATTTTGCGTCGATCCGGTCTTTCAGGTGCCAGAGCCAGCGCCCTTCCAGCGGCAGCGCCCATTTATCGGCCAATGCGGTCTTGTCGCCCAGCGAGACCAGTTTCAGATAATCGCGCTGCGGGCGATAGGCGCGCATCCGCCCTGCGCCCAAACCCGCGCGTAAGTTGTGAAACAGGATCGGGGCTTGGCGGACGGCAAACACCCCGGCCTTGGGGCGCGGCGCATGGGCCATATGCGCGCAATCGCCGACAGCAAAGATCTCGGGCGCTGTGACCGAGCGCAGGAAAGGATCAACCGTGACGAAGCCGTCGGTCAGGTCCAGCCCGGTCGCTTGCAGCCAGTCCTGCGGGCGCGACCCGGCCGCGCCAAGCACGAAACTGGCCGCGATCTTCTGCCCGTCAGGCAAGTGCAGCCCGTCAGCGGAAACAGCGACAGGACGCGTGTTCTCGATCACGCGGATCTGCGCCTGCGCCAGATGCGCGACCAGCCGCTTGCGGGCCTGCGCGCC